>JBBIHP010000099.1:3199-4375 GCA_037446915.1 Ignavibacteria bacterium | reverse complement strand
GCACGCGGGGATAACGCAAAGCTCGCAGAGTATTAATTTATTTAAACACAAAATGTGAAAAAAATGAAAAAAATAATTTTTGTATTTGCCGCCATACTTATTTCATTATCAGCAACACAAGGACAAACATTTACTATTTCAGGAGATCAATTTTTATTAGATGGAAAACCATTTAGAATTTTTTCCGGCGAGATGCACTACAACCGCATTCCAAAGGAATACTGGAAAGACCGTCTTACAAAACTTAAAGCTGCGGGTTTAAATACAGTGTGTACTTATGTTTTCTGGAATGAACACGAACCGGTTCCGGGTAAATTTAATTTTACTGGCAATCTGAATATTGCGGAATATATTCGTTTAGCACACTCACTGGGATTAAAGGTTCTACTGCGCCCCGGTCCCTATGTTTGTTCTGAGTGGGATTTGGGTGGACTTCCGGCATGGTTATTAAAGCAACCGGATATTAAACTGCGATGCATGGATAAAAATTATATGGCTGCGGTTGAAAGATACATACTACGACTCGGTGAAGAATTAAAAGATCTTCAAATTACTTATGGCGGACCAATTATAATGGTTCAGGTGGAAAATGAATATGGAAGTTATGGTAATGATAAAGAGTATTTAATTGAATTGAAGAAAATAATCCGCAAAGCCGGATTTGATGTTGAACTCTTTACATCAGACGGACCGGCGCATTATTTATTAGAGAGCGGAACACTTGATGATGTTGTGCCTGTTGTAAACTTTGGAGGTAATCCGAAAAATGCTTTTGAGGAGCTTGATAAGTTCAGAAGCGATATTCCGCATATGTGCGGTGAATTCTGGTGCGGTTGGTTTACTCATTGGCGTGATGATAAGTGGGGAAGCGCAGACTGGGATCGTCAGAAAAAAGAATTGCAATGGATGCTTGAGAACAATAAATCTTTTAACCTATACATGTTCCATGGCGGAACCAATTTTGGTTTTTATGCCGGTGCGAACTTCAGCGATAAGTACGAACCGGATGTAACAAGTTACGATTACGATTCTCCTCTCGATGAAGCCGGAAGACCTACTCAAAAGTATTGGGAAATCCGAGAGATGCTTTCAAGGTTTCAACCCGAAGGAACAAAGCTGATTGATGTGCCGGATGAAATAAAGTTTATTGAGATACCATCAATTAAATTAACTCAA
>JBBIHP010000099.1:0-3099 GCA_037446915.1 Ignavibacteria bacterium | reverse complement strand
GGAATAACCGAACGCGTTACGTTAGGCGGAGTAACACTGATGAACTGGGAAGTCTTTACGCTTCCAATGGATAATGAATACCTTGCAAAACTTAATTACACTGAAATAGATTCTTCAAGCACACCAAAATTTTTCAAAGGTACATTTAATTTGAATGAAACGGGTGATACATTTATTGATATGAGCAAATGGCAAAAAGGAGTATTATGGATTAACGGTCACAATCTTGGAAGATACTGGAATGTTGGTCCGCAGCAGCGTTTATACTGTCCCACACCATGGCTGAAAAAAGGAGAAAACGAAATAATTGTTTTTGAGCTTTATGGAAAAGATACCGGAGAAATAAAGGCTTTCAAGAATATGAAATGAGTCAATTTAAAAAAGTATTGAAGAACTCCTACTATTAAGCGTGATATAGATTTTCCGTAAATTGATCTAAACGAGAAGTAGCTATTGAAACGAATTCATTCTTTAAAAGTTGTTTCTTTCTTGTTGTCCAGGAATGTATTTTTTCTATTAATTGGTTTTTGTCAAAAATCTTATTCAATTCATAAAATGCAACAAAGTCAACTGTTGCCAGCAGCTCCATACCTAATGGCGATTCAAATCCTTCTATTAATTTATATACCACGTCTAATCTCTTTTTCTGTTCATTTGTACAATTTTCTTCAATAAAATTTTTAACCATAGGTATTTCTTTCTTAATGATTTTTATTTTGTCGAACGGTTTTGCAGTTTTATACTTCATCCCTTGTATATAATAGCCATCAATATCGTTAAGGACGTGAACAAGTTTAGATGAAAAGGGACCATACTTGCCTTTAGAAAAATCTAATTTGAGAGGTTCGCCGAATCTTTGTAAAAAATAGACAAGCTTTTGAGCTTCCAGCAAAGTCAGTTCATAGCCAAGAATTGTATATCGATCTAATAATGCTATTACCATGGCTCTCACAGGAGTAAGCTTCGGTTTTTTTACTTCTTTTACAATTGTTTTCTGATAAGCAAAATCAGAAGGTTCATATATATATGCTGTTAGATTTGCTATTCCATTGATAGAATCAAGTATTAATGGTTTTACGTCGTTCCAGTCCAATTTACCATTACCACAACCCAATGGAGGGATGGCAATGGATTTAATATTTTTTTCTATAATGAAGTTTCTTAATTCAATTAACCCATCTTTAATCCAGGATAACTTTGATGGGTGCTTCCAATCTTTTTTTGTAGGAAAATTTATAATGTATTTAGGATTTGTTAATCGGTTTGTTTCTGTGATGAAGAGTTTACCAATTTTAATGATTCCATTTTTTGCCGCATCTTCGTAGCTTTTAAAATTTTCCGGAAAGTTCTTTTTGAATTGTAAAGCAATTCCGGCACCCATTACACCCATTGTATTAACAGTGTTTACTACGGCTTCTGCCTCTGAATCAATTATGTTTCCTTTTTTAATAAATTCAAACATCACTAATAATACCAGTCTCTTTCTATTGACGTTCTTATTTCCAGATTTAATTCCTCAAGTATAGTATTTACAAAGTCAAGTTTCTGTTGGTTATAAGTGGCTATCGCTGATATACAATTTACTGGCACAAATTGGTATACGAGAAATTCTGCCATTCTTTTTCGCATTCTATCTCGATCTTCATTAGTATTTCGCCAGTATCGCGCATTCATTACAGCCCAATCTATTTGTGCTAAGTTTTCAATATTATTGTAATGGTTGGAAAAAACCATATATGCGTGTCCATCAGTAAAAACATATTGCCGATCAGCTTCCTGGATACTTCTAATTGTGCTAACTAAATAAATTATGTCGGATTGTGTCCCGGTGAAACCGGCAACATTTCCGCAATGAATTGAATATAGCATAGGTGAACGGGGTGCAAAATAGAATGAAACATAATCGTTTATAACGCCGTGGGGTTCAACCCGTATGGGAAAATGCCCTCTATCATTAATCATTTGCTGATGACCGATATTTATATAATTGGGATCGGCAGTTGGAGAGCTTGGGCAAAACAATCCGTTGCGTAACGTAAACTCCAGATTACGGTAGTGGGTAATTCTAAAAATAGGTGTATCCAATCCTCTGTTTGCTAACGGCATAATCAATTGTTTTCAATTATTAATTCATCGCCGGCAATACTGCGTATTTTTATTTTGAATTTATTTGTAGGCAAATAATAAACACCCTTTATTTTTTCTTTAATACCGGCTTTGTCTTCGAAATCTAGATTACTTTCCCAAACTCCATCCTTCCTTAGAGTAGTATCGAACTGAACGCTTTCAATTAATTCGAGTCCGGTTTTGCTAAGTTTAATTTTACGGTGTGTTTGAGGTTCTTCTTTCTCCAAAAGTTCTGTCTGCGCCTTTTTAACTTTCTTTGCGTTGAATTCATCAATTTTTGTTTTTAGGTAGCTGCTGAAATATCTTTTAATTACAACTTTGTATTTGTCCTTTTCCTTTTTTACTTCAACATCCGCACTATCCGGCGGAAACAGCAAATCCCTTTTAGAGCCGAGCAAAGAGTCCAAGCTAATCAGCTCTACCTTAATTGTTGTTCGTTTACTTTCTTTAAGTTCTTTATCAACGTATTTCTGGTCTATATCCAAATCTTTATGAGTGTAAATAATTTTTACGGCGTTAACATTTCCTTCCGGTTCAAGCTGGTAAATTTCTTCAAGAAAATAATCTAGAAGTTGTTTAGTTAATCTTTCGTGAATGCCAACAATTTTAACCGGCACATAACTGCCTGTTGAAGCGGCAATGCCGCCTTCCCAAAAATCTCCAAGACCCAAATCTGTTCTGCTTTTAAAGCCATCTACGAGACTAAAAATCTTCTGCTGGGTTTGAGCCGGGTTTCTAAAAAGCCGAACACCGTCATTTACTTTTAATACATCAAACTCAGCTCCCGCTTCAATTAATCTGTCTCTTGTAGTTTGTACAGAATTAACGCCAATATCACACACAATAAATTTTCTGCCGAGGTCGTTTGCTGCCTTTGCCGTTGTGCCGCTGCCGGAAAAGAAATCTGCGACAATCATTCCGTCACTGCTACTAGTCTTTAATATTCTTTGTAGCAATGCTTCCGGTTTCTGA
>JBBIHP010000098.1:8078-11082 GCA_037446915.1 Ignavibacteria bacterium | reverse complement strand
TTTATTAAGCGAACCTTCAAAATCGACCAAAAAAGACTTTTGATTAAGGCATACATATTGAAAAGTAATAGACAAATAAGCACTCTCTTTGGAAAGCAATACCCCTCAAAAAAGCTTTCTGGATGGCGGCGGTTATTTTGGTGAACAACACTCGGCTGGGTTGTTTGCTGAGATTTCCGCCCTACTCTTTTAAACAGACCTTTTATTTGATAAACAAACCCCGGCAATCCAAAAAAATTGGTTCTTACCCATAATTTGTTTAATTTTGCGCACTTTCAAATGGAATAAAGGATAAATATGAAACGCACATTTCAGCCAAGTAAAACCAAAAGAAAGAATAAACACGGTTTTCGCGAAAGAATGGCATCTAAAAATGGTCGCAAAGTACTTGCTCGCCGAAGAGCAAAAGGAAGAAAGAAGTTAACAGTTAGCGACGAAAAATAATTTGTCTTCGTTAGTAAGTTATATTGCACTTTCAGATAAAATGTTGTTTGTTAAAACCTCGCATTTAATTGCGAGGAGGACTAATTGAAACAGTTTGGTCTTTCTTCATTAGAAAGAATCAAAAGTAAAAAGGAATTCGAATTAGTTTTTACAAGGGGAGAAGTTTTTTTTTCCTCTTCTAATCGATTAAAAGCCACTTTTTTTATTGAAAGAAATCCGGATAAGATCGGGATTAAGGTGGCATTTGCTGTTTCAAAAAAGTCCGGTAATGCTGTCTGGAGAAACAGAGTTAAGAGACTTTTAAGGGATTTGTACCGTCTTAATAAAAGCCAGATTAAATCAGTTTGCTGGCAAAAAGTTTTGAAAATATTTATAGTTTTTTCTCCGGGCAATTTAAATCAAATGAATAATAAAAAAATTTATCTGAAAGATATTGAAGCAGATGTTGTAGATCTTTTGAATCAGATAAGATCGAAATTATAAGATGCGATCAATTTTTATTTACTTAATAAAACTATATCAGAAATTAATTTCGCCAATGTTTCCCCCCTCGTGCCGATTTTATCCAACCTGTTCGGAATATGCAGTTCAGTCTTTCGAAAAATATGGTGTGGTTAAAGGGGGAGCTAAATCTGTCTGGCGAATTTTAAGATGTAATCCCTTTAATAAAGGGGGTTACGATCCAGTTGAATAATTTATAGGAATTTTAATGGATAGAAATACTACACTTGCGTTCATTCTAATAGGAGTTATTTTAGTTGTATGGCTCTACATGAATTCACCAACTCCTCCTCCCCAGCAGCCTCAAAAAGCGGATTCAACTTTAGTCAAAAAAGACACTGTTGCCGTAAAACCGGTTCAGGAAACTGCTAAAAAAGAAACCGAACAGATCGAATCATCTCCGTTTGGAGAACTTCCGGAACAGAATGAAAAAATAGTTACGATTGAAACCGACCTTGTTAAACTTGAGATGACAAGTAAGGGCGCAAGAATTAGAAAATATTATCTTAAGAAATATGGTACGTGGTATCGTTATGATGTTAAGGATACTTCTAATTTTTATGACCGTCACGTTCAATTGGTTAATCCTGATAAGGGCGGCGACTTTAATATTATTTTTGTAACAAAGGAAGGTAAGCTTGTTAATACTTCGGTGCTCGATTTTAATTCCGATCTAAAAAATCATTACTACAGAATATCCGGTACAGATTCTTTACAGTTTGTTTATGAATTTAGAACACCCGATAACAGAGCGATACGAAAGAATTTTGTTTTTTATGCTAACGATTACGCTACAAGAGTAGATGTAGAACTTGAGAACATGAATGATATTATAAGCAGCTTCAGGTACGATGTTGTCTGGTCCAATGGAATTAATTTCACGGAAAAGAATTCAGTTGACGAAGCAAGTTTTTCTAATGCAAGCTTATATGCCGGAGAGGAACAGGTTATAATAGATGCGGGGCACAACGGCGAAAAAGTTACCAAAGACATAAACGGCAAAGTTGATTGGGTTGCTGTTAGAAATAAATATTTTGTTGTGGCTATTGCACCCGAGCAGCCGAGTAACGAAGGCGGGGCATATTTTGAAGGCATTGGAAATCAGAATAAACTTGGCGTTAGGGAAACTTACAGCGCAAGTATAAAAATGCCTTTCAAAAACGAAAAGCTTCAAAAAGACTCTTTCAAGCTTTACATCGGACCAATTGATTATGATATACTTAAAAATTACGGAATCAACTTTCAGGCAATTGTAGATTTTGGAAGTTTCTTCGGACTTCGCTTTGTGATAAGACCAATTTCCGAATATGTTTTATTGCCGCTCCTTCAATTCCTGCATAGTTTTATTCCTAACTATGGACTTGTAATAATTGTCTTTTCAATACTTATAAAGATTGCGCTTCATCCGTTAACAAAGCAAAGCTTAAAATCGATGAAGAAGATGCAGCTTCTTCAACCAAAGATTAATGAACTTAAAGAGAAGCATAAAGACGATCCACAAAAAGTTCAGAAAGAAACAATGAAGCTTTATTCTACTTACGGAATAAACCCGATGGGTGGATGCTTGCCGATGCTTCTTCAGATGCCAATATTGATTGCGTTGTGGAGCTTGTTTAATGTTGCAATAGATATCCGGCAGCAACCATTTATGTTGTGGATAAATAATCTTTCTGCGCCCGATATAATTTACAGACTTCCATTTAAAATTCCATTATTTGGAATAGATGTTGTTAGCGGACTTGCTATACTTTTGGGAATTACAATGTTTATTCAGCAGAAAATGAGCATTAAAGACCCATCTCAAAAAATGCTCGTTTATTTAATGCCCGTTATGTTTACAGCATTATTTATGACGTTCCCCTCCGGGCTAAACCTTTATTATTTCATGTTTAACCTGCTTTCAATCGGTCAGCAATATTATGTTAATAATAAAAAAGGCGATGGCGAGCTTGTTCCAGTTGAAAATCCGAAACAGAAAAAAGGATTTATGGCTAGAATGATGGAAGCCGCAGAAAAACAAGCAAATGAACAGAGAAAATCTGCTCAAAAGAAAAGATAA
>JBBIHP010000098.1:0-7978 GCA_037446915.1 Ignavibacteria bacterium | reverse complement strand
AGCCGCAGAAAAACAAGCAAATGAACAGAGAAAATCTGCTCAAAAGAAAAGATAAATTTCAGCTTCCATCAATAACATACTTTTTGCGATGGAAGCAATTTATTTATAGACAACTATAATGTTTAGACTTGGCAAAATATCAGCTGCAATTTTGTTGACAGCTTCGTTTCTTTTTGGACAGAGCAAAGAGACCCTTAAATTACAACTCGAAACAAAACGCCTTCCCTTCGATTTAACAATACAGGTTCCGGTAAATCTTCCAAGAGTAGGTCTTGCTCTAAGTGGCGGCGGAGCCAGAGCTTTATCCCATATCGGAGTTTTACGCGCGCTGGAAGAAGAACAAATTCCAATTGATATGATAGTGGGAACAAGCATGGGTAGTATTGTGGGCGGGTTATTCGCTTCGGGGTATTCTCTTGAAGAGCTTGACTCGATTGCGTTGAACACAAAGTGGAATGAACTATTCACCATTGAGCAATCGAACAGGAACGAACTTTTTGTTGACCAAAAAATTACAGAAGATAAAGCGATTTTTTCTTTACGAATAGATGGATTTACTCCGGTTCTTCCAAAATCACTAAGCTCAGGTGAACGTGGTGCAAATTTTCTGAACTTACTTGCACTTAATTCGCCAATTAAAGCAGAAGATTATAACAATCTTAAATTCAGATACAGAGCAATTGCTACAGACCTGATTTATGGAAAGAAATATATTTTCGATCAGGGACCTTTGGGAGTTGCAATGCAAGCAAGCTCTTCTGTAACTCTTCTTCTACCGCCGGTTATTAATGACACATTAACACTTGTTGATGGAGGTTTGGTTGCAAATATTCCTGTAAAAGAAACAAGAAAACTTGGTGCCGATATTGTAATTGCTGCCAATGCTGTTAGTCCGCTTTATGAAGAAAGTGAATTGAAATATCCCTGGGTAATTGCAGATCAGCTTGTTAGTATTCCAATGCAGATACTTAATGAACAACAACTGGAAGAAGCTGATTTTGTTATTCAACCGGAATTGGGAAATCATAAAAATTCCGATTTCTTTTTCATAGACTCCCTTATGGACAAGGGATACCAGAGCGCAAAAGAAACAATTGCTTCAATAAAAGAAGAAATTGAGAATCAGTTTAAAACTAATCTTGGTGTAAAAGAAAAAAAATATTATAATGTTTTTATTAAAGAGGTTCCTCTCGAAATACGTAATTATTTTTTTCCGGAGAATGTTAGAATCGATTCCATTTCAAACCGGGATATACTTTATGAAATGTATAAAGTTCTGAGGTTGGGTGATTACAGGAATATTTATGTTGAGTTAGAACCGATTGGCAACTCAACGCACTTGAGTTTAATAACCGAGAAGTACCGGGAAGTTTCTTACTATGAAATAACCGGAGTTTCAATTTTTGATAGAGAAGAACTTGCAAACAAACTATCCGGACTGATAAATAAACCGTTCAATTCTATTAAAACACTTAATGCAGCTCTCGAAATTTTACGTGAGTATAAGAGGGAGGGTTATATACTGGCAAGAATTGATAATATTACTTTTGAAGAAGAAACGGGCATTTTGCATATTATTATAGACGAAGGGCAAATCTCAAAACTGCATGTATTAGGAAACACAAAAACAAAAGAAAATATAATCACGCGCGAGTTTGCAGTTAATGCCGGCGATTACATGCGATTCCAGGATGCACAGAAAGGGTTAACAAACTTAAGAAGCACAAATTTGTTTGAGAATATTGAGTTGAGCTCGGAAAAATCCAACGAAGGAAACGAACTTAAAGTGGTTGTTAAAGAAAAGCCGTCCAGCATTTTACGTTTCGGGATGAGGATTGATAATGAAAATTCAACACAGGTTTCTTTAGATATTAGAGATGTAAATTTCCTTGGAACCGGAACAGAGGTTGGAACAATATTATCCGGCGGAATTCGTAACAGGTCTTATATTTTAGAACACCGCGCCAATAGAGTTTTTGAAACGTATTTTACTTATAGAGTAAAGGCGTTCTACGATTTTAATGATGTAAGTGTCTATTCCGATGATCCTCCTAAAGCACACAACAGATTTTCGAGAAGCAAAACAGGAGAATACAGACAGATATTTTACGGCGGTTCTTTTAGTATAGGATCTCAAGTTGGAAGATTCGGGCACATTTCTACCGAAGCAAAATATCAGAGGGATGCTATAAAAAGTAAGTATGACTATTCGGGTCCAACATATAACAAACTCGATATAACAAGCTTGCGACTCTCTCTTATAATAGATTCACAGGATTCATATCCATATCCAACCGAGGGATTTTTAATTAATACATATTATGAAACAGCGCAAACAGCACTTGGCGGAGACGTAAGCTACACCAAATTCTTATTCGATTATAAAAGTATTTTAGGATTAAACGCGCCCAACGCTTTTATCTTTCACGGTGTAATCGGCTTTGCGGATAAAACTTTACCACTTAGCCAGCACTTCTCGTTCGGCGGACAAAATATGTTTTTCGGATTTCGTGATTTCGAGTTTAGGGGACGGCAAATTTTTACCTCGTCACTCGAATATATGCACAAGCTACCATTTAAAGTTTTTTTCGACACATACTTAAAATTTCGTTACGATCTCGGTTCTGCATGGGCGGAACAGGAACAGATAAGGTATAAAGATTTACGTCACGGTATGGGCGCATCTATTTCATTTAACACACCAATCGGTCCGGCAGATTTTTCGGTAGGCAAGAGTTTCTACATATCCGAAGCGTTACCCAAAAGTAAAACTGTATGGGGCCCAACATTTTTCTACTTTACGATAGGCTATTACTATTAATGAAGGGTTCCGTTCAGGAGCTTTCTCTTTCTGCAGCTTTATTGGCAAGCGCTAAATATCTTGATGCATTTTTCAAATCGTTTCTCTTCTTGTAATGTTCGGCAAGCGAAAAATAGACTTTGCTTTTTAAATTTACCGAAGGGATAAACGAATCGACCAGTTCAAGAATTTTTTTGTTGCTTGGTAAATCCAGATCGCGATTGTAAAGGTTAATCATTTCTAAAAGAGGTTCGTGAGAAGAAGGATTGGATTGCATTGCAAGTTCATAATAATGGATAGCGTTTTCAATAAATTCGTAACCTATCTGCCGGTTCTCAAAAATCTTAGCCGCCCACATACTTAATTGAAACCGTTCTTTAGGCATCTCTTTTAATAATTTACCGGTAAACATTTTTATCTCATCAATAGACAGAGCCGGATTTGCAAGAAATATTTTGTAAAGAGACAGGTCGTTTATTTTTAGTTTGATTGCATCTGTAAAACGGTCAAACAGTTCATCGGGTGAATTTGAATTGCGGAACACGAACTCTATTTTATTAATTAAATTGCTCTGCATTTTTTATTTCTTTTCGAATAAAGCACAAACGGCATTAGCGGGATCCTGTATAATACAATACTTTCCGTAACCTTCCATATCCTTAATGTTGAGCAATACTTTACCGCCCAACTCTATACATCTTTTAATTTTCTCTTCTATTTCATCGACAAGTATGTATATCATCCATTGCGATGGTATTTCGGAATTGCCTCCGCGTTTATTACAGATTCCAGCAACCGGAATGCCGGTAGAAGGGCTTAACATGTTGAAATCATTATAGTCGCCCATCGGTACATTTTCATATTTCCATCCAGCAACTTCGGAATAGAAATTCTTTAACTCTTCGGCATTAGCTGCTGTTAAATCAATCCACCCAATGGATCCTGTTTCTTTTTTATTTTCAGACATTTTTCTGCCTTCCGGAATATTGGTTTATTTCTTAATGCACATAATAATTATTTTTAACAATTAGTGTAACAATTATTTGTTGGAATTCGTCTTTAGAGTGTAAAAATAATGCTTAAAGAAGAGAGATATCGTTACCTGGTTCAGCTATACAAAAACAAAATTTATTCTTATTCACAATATATGCTGAAAAACCAGATGGATGCAGACGATGTAACCCAGGAGGTTATGATTAGGATATGGAACAACATGGATAAATTTAATTTGTTCGCAGCAAAAACATGGATTATGAAAACTACAAATAATTTATGCATCGATTATTTGCGGCGGAGATCAATTCAATTAAAAAGAGAATACGAAATTGACGAAGTTTTTGAAGAAACTTTTTCAACTAAAAAATTGAATGATAATCCGCATCACCTTGCCCACACTAATATGATGATGGCAAAAGTAAAATGCGCAATTGAAAAATTACCTGACGATCTAAGAAGCATCTTTATTTTTTATGAGATTAATGGATTTAAATACAGGGAGATTAGTAAATCACTCGATATGCCGATTAATACTGTGAAAGTATATTTACTAAGAGCAAGAAAACTTATACAGCGGGAATTTAAACGCTATGAAAAAGACGAAGTCATTTGAATTGAGCGATGATTTGAAAAAGAAAATCATTTCTGTTGCATACGGCGATGCAAACATTCTTGATAGAATTTATGTTCTCCGGCTTGCCCGCACCAATAAAAATGTTAGGAATGAACTTGATGAATATAAACGCACGGCAGAACTTGTTCATTCGCTGGAGGAAGAATGTCCGGAAGAATTAATGGCAAAGTTAAAGCTCAATAAATACCCGGTGCCAAAGTCAAAAAGTTCTATTCTAACAGATTTAATTTCCATCATAATTGACAAACCGGTCGCTTCTGCTTTTGTGGCTGTAACACTGATTATTACAATTACGTTGTCGGTTCTTTTAAACCGCCCCATTCAAAACAATTACACGCATCAAGAAGCCCGGAAAGCAAATGAGCAAGCCGGTTATGCTATTCGTTTAATTGGAAACATACTTAATGAGACAACAGAAAAACTCGAAAAAGAAATTTTAAAAGAACACGTAGTAAAACCAATTGATCAGGGAATTGAAATTGTAAATAAATTATTAAAGAAGGAGTAGTAAAATGAAAAACGCAAAAAGTATAATTTTATTATTGATGCTTATAGCGCAATACACGCTTGCACAACAAACAGATATTAAAAAAGATCCGGGCTATTTCGATTTCTCCGAATTTTCCAGTTTAAAGACCGGCGAGGTATTGAATGAAATATACATAGAGGAAGCATTGCTTAAAATGGCCTCTGGTATTACGAGCAATGATAAAGACGGTGTAGGTAATATTCTATCGGGATTAAAACTTGTTAGAGTACAGGAATTTATGGTAAATGAAAATGATATCGATAAAGCCAGTAAGTTAATTGAAACAATGGACGGAGATCTATTAAATAAAAACTGGGTCCGGATAATTAAATCGCGCAATAAAGAGAGTTATTCCAATGTTTATGTTAAGCCGGCTCAGAACGGTGGGTATAGCGGGTTAATTGTAACTACTCTTACCGGAAAAGGAAGAGCCGGATTGGTTAATATAGTTGGTAAGATAGATCTTGAATCAATCGGAAAACTTTCAAAACAATTTAATTTTCCCAAATCTGAAAAAGAGTAAGTGCAATTTATGTCCGGATCTAACAGGTCCGGACTATTTTATTTTAAGCAGCGCAACGTTCTCTATATGATATGTATGCGGGAACATATCCACCGGACAAACCTTTAGTAATTCATACCCCCCATCAACCAACAATCTTATATCTCTTGCTTGAGTAGAGGGATTGCAGCTGATGTAAACTACCTTATGCGGTTTTAATTCCAGTATATCATTTACTGTTTTTGGATTCATCCCGCTTCTTGGCGGATCTGCAATTAAAACATCCGGCTTAGGAATAGAGAGTTTTTCTACCACCGGCAAGAATGATTTATTAAGGTCAGCAAGAATTGGAGTAAAGTTTTTAACATTATTAATTTCTATGTTAACCCGCGCATCGGCAATTGCCGGCTCAACGCTTTCGAATCCATAAGTTTGTTTTATATTTTCGGAATTAAAGATTGGAATTGTTCCGGCGCCAGAGTAGAGATCATATACAGTTTCTTCACCGTTGAATTGTGCAAACTCAAGTGCGGCGGTGTAAAGCTTTTCTGCTTGGGAGGTATTCGTCTGAAAAAATGAATTTGCACTGATTCTGAATTTCCATTTACCAATGTAATCGATTATGTAACCCGGCCCACCGTAGACCTTCTCGTAATCACCTAAAGCGATCTGAGCTTTTTTAAGATTGATATTATTTATAACTGTGGTGACTTCAGGAAATTGATTGAGTAGTGCTGTCTTATAATCTATGAACAAGCGTTCGTTTTCTTCCGAAGTCACTAAATTGATCATTAAGTCCTTGGTTTTTTCAGATTGGCGAATTACCAGATTTCGTAAAAAACCTTCATGATTTTGAGTAGAATAGATAGAAATTGACCGACTTTTGAAGAAAAACCGAGTAAAATTCAAAATCCGGTTACTAAGCCCTGATTGTAAAAAACACTCCTCTATATTTATAACCTTATCATATAAGCCCGGTATATGGAAGCCAAGCGCAAAATCTTTATCCGTAATTTCTTGCATCGAAGCAATTTCGGCCT
Organism: Ignavibacteria bacterium; assembly: GCA_037446915.1. GTDB lineage: Bacteria > Bacteroidota > Ignavibacteria > Ignavibacteriales > Melioribacteraceae > DSXH01. Next base: position 1,477 of record JBBIHP010000098.1, on the reverse strand, counting down.
CGGTTAACCACCTTTTCCTTTCAAAAGAAAACTCTAATTTATTGCGGTAAAAGTATTCTTTATTACATCTCAGGATCGGCAAATAAACAAAACTTTTTAATCCGCCAATCCTTTCAAAAATATCTTTAACCTGCTCTTCCTTAAATTTCAGTTGATACTCATAAAGTAAATCCTGCTGCTGGCAACCGCCGCAAGATCCGAAGTACTTGCACTTCGGATCAGTTCTAAAACTCGATTTCGTAATAAACTCTATTACTCGCGCTTCTGCATAGGACTTTCTAACTTTACCAATCTGTGCAATTACCTTATCGCCGGGATAAGTTCTGTTCACAAAAACCACATATTTCTTTGGCTCTTCGTTTTGAGAGAGTGTTTCTTTAATAATCTTAGCAACCCCCTTCCCTTCGAAAGCATAACCTGTAATTTCCAATTCGAGAAGATCGCCCTTTTTCAATTATTCTCCTTTGTCATAAGCATCGCAATAAGTCCGATGTATTTATCAGCGCCAAGTTTAAGATAAGCATTCGATTCGTGCTTAATTTTATTTATAACTTTTTTATAAAAACTTTTTTCCCCACTTTCCAGCTTATCGGCAATGTTTTTGTAGTTTTCAATTGATACTGAAAAATATTCTTTTAGTGTTGATGAAAGATTTTCTTTGGCAATCATGTTAAACTTTCTTTCAGCATAATATTTATCCAGGTCTTCGCTTAACAACGGAAGCAAATCGGAATTATCATAAATATCCTGAACGAACCGGGGAATATTTTTTTCGAGAGAAACAATCTCTCCCGCACAAAAGTATCCGTCGGGTTTAAGAATTCTTTTAATCTCTTTAATAATTTTATTTCTCTTCGTAAGCGAAATCGAAGCTTGTGCGTAAACCAAATCGAAATGTCCGTCCGGATAATCGGTTGAATCGTAGCTCATCATCTTAACATTTATATTTGGTGAATTGCGGATAATATACTTTGAGTTGATGAGCGATTCATAATCTTCTACAATTATTTCTACGTTTGAACCGAATTTGTTTACGATTTTATTTGCAACAAGCTCGCTGAATGAACCAATTACAAGAACATTTGGCAAGCTCTTGCCGTTTAACTTGTGTATTAGAAAACGGACCTGTCTATTTAAACCGGGCAGTAAAATTAATTCTATTTTTTCCATGCGGTAAAGATAAGGAAGTGAATAGATACTAACCCGATTAAATGACAGGACAAAATAAAATCTATTTCAACAGAATCATCTTTGCGGATTTAACGAAATTGCCGGCTTTAACTGTATAGAAATACATCCCACTCGATAATTCTCCATTATCAATTCTAAATTCGCAATTATAGGTACCGGCTTGTTTGTATTCGTTAACCAGAATTTTAACTTCTCTGCCGAGCATGTCGAAAACTTTTAACGTAACCCAGTTGCTTGAGGGTAACTGATAACCGATAGTAGTGCTCGGATTAAACGGATTAGGATA
>JBBIHP010000097.1:0-11090 GCA_037446915.1 Ignavibacteria bacterium | reverse complement strand
TGCAATTGTTTCCATTTTTCCTACCCCATTTAATTTGCTATCGTAATGATATCATGTTGATAGCTTAATGTCAAGAAAAATCTTTGAGAATTTTTAAATTTCTTCAAGGGGTACATTTCTTTACATTCGGCATTTTAAAAACAAAAAGCCCCGACTAAATGTCGGGGCTTTATAATTACATCTAGAATTATCTATTCTTAGCGAATTACTTTTACGTCAGCTGCTTGAAGCCCTTTTGGACCCTGGTTAACAGTGAATTCAACTTTATCGTTTTCGTTTAAGGTCTTGTAGCCTTCGCCGGTAATTGACTGATAATGTACGAATACATCATCTCCGCCTTCCTGAGAAATGAAACCAAAACCTTTTGTACTGTTGAACCATTTTACTGATCCTTGTTTGCGCTCTGCCATAACAGATGCTCCTTATAAATTTGTTTGTAGATTGATTTTTTTTGGACAGGGCTTTAAAACTTACTGAAGGGTTCGACTTGATTTACGTCTACTTCTACATCAACTTCTAAAACTACTGCCATTACGGGTGTAAACATACAACTAATAAAATTAGAATCCTAATTTATAGAGATATGGGCGTCCGAAAGACTTTGAACACTACAGAATTATTTTTTTGTTAAACCCCACTTTATAAAGGACAACCGAAACATATTATTACAACATTAAGGAAATCTTAAAAAAAGATTAAAAAATTTTAATGTTCGGAAAGGACAGGTTATTAGATAAGATCAAATAATAAGAATGGAGAATAAGATCGCCGCTGAAAAACTAAAAAATAGAATAGTGCAGTTAAGAGTTAATAGCATGTTTAACCATTTCTTTTATTCCGCTCTCGGGGGTTACAGGTGTAAAGTTAAACCGCTTGTTAAACTTAGAACTATTGAAGAAATAATCTCTTTCGAATTGATATCCAACATCTTTCAATTCCTTTAATATTGGAATGAATAGACCGAGCAAACCCATCATAGCAGAGGAAATCTCCTGAATTTTCTTTTCTTTATTCGTTTCCCGCATCATTATCTCTACCCATTTTCTTGATGTAAGTTTTTGATCGGTAGTAGGTAAATGCCACACCTGATTAAATGTATCGGGCGTATTTCCCAGCAGCGCAACTGCCTTACCGATATCTTTGTTGTATGTAAAATTATGAATCACATCAAGTTTGCCGAGCCATTGCGGATTTTTATTTTTTAATAAGTTATACAAAACAGATTGAGTCAGGAAACTACCGGTAACGCCGGGTCCGTAAAAATCTGCCCCCCTTGCAACAAGTGCACGCACTTCATTTCTGTCAACAGCATTCATAAGCATTCTAAAAATTTCTGCGCGGACCTTTCCTTTTTCGGAAACCGGATTTATCGGGGTTGCTTCTGTCATATTGGATAAGAATTTCGGGTCATACATATAAACATTATCAATGAACACGATCTTTGAATGATATTTTGAACATGAATCGATAAGATTTTTCATGAACTTTGGCCATTGCTCTCTCCACACTTTAACTTTATACGGAAATGCAGTTGTAACATAATCTATTTCCGAACCTTTAACGGCTTCATCTAGCTGCGCCGGTTCTGTTAAATCGGCTTTCATTAAATAATTGTTGGCGTTAACCTTTTTCGGATTGCGGCTTACAACCCGAATATCTTTTGTATAACTAGATAATTCTCTTGTTATCTCGGTTCCCGCGCCTCCGCCGGCGCCCAGAATATAAGCCCTCCTAATTTTTATACTTGCCGAAATATTTGTAAAATTGCAATACCGAACAATAACATACAACAGGAATTTTAATGAAAAAAATATATACGATGGCTGTTATGCTGTTTATTACTGCAGTAAATTGCGGTCAAACAAAAAATGTAAATTACGACTCAACACTTGCCAAAAGTTTAGGCGCAGATGATTATGGGATGAAATCCTATGTCTTTGTAATTCTGAAAACCGGCGCTTACAATCCCCGGGAAAAAGAAATAAGGGACAGTTTATTTGCTGCTCATATGAAAAACATCAACCGGTTGGTAGAAGAGAAAAAATTAATTGTTGCGGGTCCATTCGGTAATAATAATATACAATACCGCGGTTTGTTCATTCTTGATGTTAAGGATATTGAAGAAGCCCGGGCACTTGTTAATACGGATCCAGCCGTTAAAGCAAATATTTTTGATGTTGTGTTAATTCCATGGTATGGATCGGCGGCTCTGCCGGAATACTTAAAAGCCGCAGATAAAATCTGGAAGCTTAATCCATAAAGATAATATAGCATTACTTTTTACGGGGAATTTATTTCATCATTAAAGGAACTTTAAAACCAAAAATTTATTTATAATAACAATAACTAGAAAAGCGACCCATATTTATGCTGACATATATTCTGTTTATCATCGGTTTTTATATACTAATTAAAGGAGCGGATCTTCTGGTAGACGGCTCGGCTTCTATTGCTAAGAAATTTAATATATCAAACATAGTAATTGGTTTAACAATAGTTGCATTCGGAACCTCGGCACCGGAATTAATTGTAAATATATTTGCCTCCGCCAAGGGAAATACCGAGATAGCAATAGGAAATGTTCTTGGCAGTAATATTGCCAACATACTGTTAATATTAGGAATTGCAGCAATTATTTATCCTATCTCCGCAAAAAAAAATACCGTGCTTAAAGAAATTCCATTCAGTCTGCTTGCAGCATTACTCGTTTCAATTACCGCGAACGATTTGTTAATTGATGGCAGTTCAACTTCTGCAATTACAAGAATAGACGGCATGGTTTTCCTCGGGTTTTTTGTAATATTTCTTTATTACACATTCAGCATAACCAAATCGGATTCCGACATTAACGAAACGCCAGTAAAGGAATTGAGCATTACAAAATCGTTAATATATATTTTAACCGGATTAATCGGATTGGTGTTGGGGGGCAAGTGGATTGTTGATGGCGCTGTAAAGATAGCCGAGAGTTTTAATGTAAGTGAATCTTTAATTGGCTTAACGGTTGTAGCTGTTGGTACTTCACTTCCTGAATTGGCAACCTCTGCAGTTGCAGCATATAAGAAACAAACCGATATAGCAATTGGAAATGTTGTCGGTTCAAATATTTTTAATGTTTTCTGGATTCTTGGTGTAAGCGCAATAATAAGACCGCTTCCATTTAATATTACCTCCAATGCCGATTTATTTGTGAACATTCTTGCAAGCATTATTCTTTTCTTTGCAATGTATGTCGGTAAAAAACATGTTCTTGAAAGATGGCAAGGAATTATTCTCCTACTCTTTTATATCAGTTATATAACATATTTAGTATTTACCAGGTAAAATAAAAATCGTTAGAGCCATTACAGGTTTTCAAAATTTATTATGGAACAACTCGTAACATCAGAATTCAAACTCGGTATTATTGCCGGCGGACAGCTTGGTAAGTTACTGGCTCTTGCAGCAAGTAACTGGGACGTTAAAACATATATTCTTGATAATGACGAACATTGCCCGGCATCAACCGTAAGTACAAAGTTTGTAAAAGGAAATCCAACCGATTTTGATTCGATTTATAATTTCGGCAAGATGGTAAATATGCTTACGTTCGAAATGGAGAATATAAATATTGATGCGCTTCTTAAATTGAAAGAGGAAGGAAAAGTTATTAACCCGGATCCTTCTATTTTACAAATTGTTCAGGATAAAGGAATTCAAAAAGAATTTTATAAAAGGAATAATATTCCCACATCAACATTTGATCTGTTTGAAAACAAAAGCGAAATTATTAAAAAAGTAGAATCGGGCAGCTTACAAATTCCATTTGTTCAAAAGCTTAGAAAGGGTGGTTATGATGGAAGAGGTGTTGCAGTTGTTCGAACATCAGATGATCTTAATAAACTTTTAGAAGGACCATCGGTTGTAGAAAATTATATTGATGTACAAAAAGAAATCTCTGTTATAGTTGCACGAAACAGAAATGGCGAAGTTAAATCCTTTCCTGTTGTTGAAATGGAATTTAACAGGGACAAACATCTTGTTGAAGAACTTATCTGCCCGGCTTCAATAGAGGAAAATATAACTAACCGCGCAACCGAAATAGCAAATAGTTTGATAACCGGTTTTGATTTATGCGGACTGCTCGCAGTGGAAATGTTTATTGATAGAGAGAATAATCTTTGGGTAAACGAAGTTGCGCCGCGTCCCCACAACAGCGGTCATCACACAATCGAGAGTATTATTACTTCACAATACGAACAAATGCTAAGAGCAATTTTTAATTTTCCTCTTGGCGATACATACATTAAAAAACCTTCTGTGATGATCAACTTGCTTGGCGAACCGGGGTATGAAGGCAATGTAAAGTATGAAGGTCTTACGGACTGTATGAAAATAGACGGAGTAAAAATTCATCTTTACGGAAAAAAATTTACAAAGCCGTATCGTAAGATGGGACACATTACAATCCTTTCATCATCTATTGAGGAAGCCAGAAAAAAGGCGGAAATTGTAAAACAAAAAATTAAGGTTAAGTCATGGTAAAACCTCTTGTAAGTATTATAATGGGTTCGGATTCGGACCTTTCTGTAATGCAGCAAGCAGAAGAAATTCTGAATGAGTTTGGTGTCCCTTATGAAATTACAATTGTGTCTGCACACAGAACACCAAAAAGACTTTATCAATTTTCAGAAGAGGCGCATAAGCGCGGAGTTGAAGTAATAATTGCGGGTGCCGGCGGCGCAGCACACTTACCCGGAATGGTTGCATCAATCTCTCCGCTTCCCGTAATTGGCGTTCCCATTAAATCATCAAATTCGATTGATGGATGGGACTCAATCCTTTCTATTCTTCAAATGCCAAGCGGCGTTCCCGTTGCAACGGTTGCATTGAACGGTGCTAAAAATGCCGGTCTGCTTGCCGTTCAAATATTATCTGTAAAGGAAAAATCGTTACGGGAAAAAATTCAGAAGTTCAAAGAGAAATTGAATAACGATGTTCTCGAAAAAGTTAAAAAGCTGGAAAAGTAGTCATCGGATCAAAGAATCATTTCGTAAAATAATTTTTTAAAAACCCGGGTCTGATTACCCAAATCAATCCTGTTAATCAAAAAATAAACCAATCTTAGCCTTAAGATATGAAGGAACGTTTTCAAACCGGTTATTGTTAGAGATAGTAAAATAATTAAAGGAAAATAAGTTAAATGAAAGATAAAGTAATTCTGATTACGGGCGCCAATCGCGGAATTGGAAAGGAAGCTGCGAAAGAACTTGCTAATACGGGTGCAAAAATTTATTTGGCAAGCCGCTCGGTAAATTCTACAAATGAAGCAAGAGATGAAATTGTTAGAGAAACGAAAAATCAGAATGTTTTTGTTAAGGAACTTGATCTCGCTTCTCCAGAATCTATTAGTAAATTTGTTGAATCATTTAAAAGTGATGAGTCTAAACTGGACGTTCTAATTAACAACGCGGGATTATGGAGCGGGGATAAGGTTTTAAGCTCTTTCAATGAGGAGATGACTTTTTCGGTTAACGTATTAGGTCATCAGCTCCTCACAAAACTTTTAATTGATCTCCTTAAGAACGGATCTCCTTCAAGAATTATAAATGTTGCTTCTCACTTTGCGGGCGGACTTGAAACAGACGATGTCAGTTTCGATAGAAGAAAATACAATCCCACATTAGCATATAAACAATCTAAACAAGCAAACCGGATGCTATCACGCGAATGGGCGCGTCAGCTTGAGAATGATAATGTCTCGGTCTATTCAATGACGCCCGGATTTATTCCATCAACAGACCTTTTCAGAAATCAGAACTTAGTCGGGAAATTTCTATTAAAATTATTCGGACTGATTGAAGGAAGAACAATTCAACAGGGTGCCGATACAATTGTTTGGCTTGCTTCAACCGAAGAATCTCCGGGGAACAACGGCGGATTTTTTAAGGATAGAATGGAAGAAAAATGTAAGTTTTTCAATCCCGTTGAGGAAAATAAGTTGTGGGATAAATGCGAAGAGATTCTGGCCCGGGCTAAATAAACTTTTTTTGCCCTCACATTATTTTACTTTTTTAAAAATTAAATTAAAGGATCATGACAAGAGAAAAAATTAAACTTTTTTGCGAAAGCGCCGGATTCCAGAATTTTATCATCGGGCTTATAATTTTTAATTCTATTACCATCGGTTTTGAAACGTCCGAAAAGGTTATGTCGGTTTTCGGTGACACATTACTTATTATAGATAAAATAATTCTGTTAATATTTGTTTTTGAAATAATTTTGAAATTGTATGCATACCGGTTTTCTTTCTTCCGTAACGGATGGAATATTTTTGATTTTTCGATTGTTTCTGTTGCGCTTCTACCGGCTTCCGGCTCACTTGCAGTTTTAAGATCATTAAGAATTTTTAGATCCCTTCGTTTAATTAAAAATGTTCCAAAACTCCGCTTTATAGTTGAATCGTTATTTCATTCGCTTCCAAGTCTACTGTGGATCTTTGTTCTGCTTGCATTGGTTTTTTATGTCTTCGCGGTAATAGGTACAAAATTATTCAGCGAAATGTTTCCCGAATGGTTCGGAACACTTGGTTCATCAATGTTCACGCTGTTTCAGATAATGACTCTTGAAGGATGGGCGGAAATATCGAGAGATATAATGAGTGTTTACCCGCTTGCAAATATTTATTTCATATTGTTTATTCTGCTTGCTTCATATACAACGCTAAATATTTTTATTGCGATTGTAGTAAATACAATGAGCGAGGTTCAGCAGAAAGTGGCAAGTGAAAAGGCCGACAAGATAGAAACAATCATTCAGGACGAAAACGAGGAATTGAGAAACGATATACAGCTGTTGAAGGAACAGATAATCAGGATGGAAGAAAAACTTACAAGAAGAAATAATCAATAAAAAAAGCGAAAGGCGAATTATTGTGAAGAAAAATTTTATGGAATCATTTCTGGGGAAGATCGAAAAAGTCGGAAATAAACTTCCTAATCCAACAACTCTATTTGCTCTCTTTGCATTCGGCGTTATTATTCTTTCGTGGGTTGTCTCTCAATTCGATTTCTCTGTTATTCTTCCCGGATCTAACAAAGAGATTCGCCCTGTTAGTCTCCTTTCTATAGAAGGATTCCATCGGATAATCACAAGCTTAATTACAAACTTTACTTCATTTGCGCCTCTCGGAACGGTGTTGGTCTCACTCCTCGGAATTGCAGTTGCAGAACATAGCGGATTGATCGGTACTTCGCTCCGCTTGATAGTGATTAAAGCGCCTAAAAAACTTTTAACATTTGTTGTTGTCCTTGCCGGAATATTTTCAAACACGGCTAGCGAAATTGGTTACGTTCTTCTTGTTCCATTATCGGCAATGATTTTTCTTGCGGTAGGAAGGCACCCGATAGCCGGACTTGCCGCAGCATTTGCCGGAGTATCTGGTGGTTATAGTGCAAACTTATTATTGGGAACGATCGATCCTTTATTAGCAGGACTTACACAGGAAGCTGCGCATATAATTGATATGTCCTACGAAGTAAATGCAGCGGCAAATTATTATTTCCTTTTCGTATCAACTTTTTTTATTGCTGCTGTGGGAACCTGGATAACAGAAAAAATTATAATTCCGCGGTTAGGAGAATACAAAGGAAATGTTAAAGCAGAAGAAATTAAACCCCTGTCCGCTGATGAGAAAAAAGGTTTGATTTATGCAACAGTTGCTGTTGCAATTTTTGTCGGGATAATTTTGCTGGGAATAATTCCCGAAAACGGATTTCTTCGCGATCCCAAAACCGGTAGCATTCTTAAGTCACCTTTCTTAAGCGGAATAGTTGCATTCATTTTTATGGGGGGCGTTGTTGCGGGACTCGCTTATGGAATCGGCGCTAAAACAATTAAGTCCGATAACGATGTTGTAAAAGGCATGAGTAAATCGATGGAGACTCTCGGTTCATACATTGTGCTTGTATTTTTCGCCGCGCAGTTCGTTGCATTTTTCAATTGGACAAATCTTGGTCAAATTTTAGCTGTTGAAGGTGCAATGGCATTGAAAGCATCGGGACTTGGACCAATTCCACTTATGATTCTGTTTATCATAATCACCGCGCTATTAAATTTATTTATCGGAAGCGCATCTGCTAAGTGGGCAATTATGGCGCCGATATTCGTTCCGATGTTTATGCTTCTTGGTTATTCACCGGAACTTGTTCAGGCGGCTTACAGGGTGGGAGACAGCGTTACAAATATTATCGCACCGATGATGTCATACTTTGCATTAATCATAGCTTTCATTCAAAAGTATGATGAGAAAGCGGGTATAGGAACACTAATTGCAACAATGCTTCCTTATACAATTTCATTCTTTATTGTGTGGACGGTATTATTTGTTGTTTGGTTTATGCTGGGATTGCCGCTTGGTCCCGGCGCAGAACTTTTTCTTTAATTGAAACCATGGTTCGGTTATAATAGAATAAGGAAATATTTTTTTATTGTAACTCGATTTTTTAAGAGTTATTTACCTAAATCAATTCTAATTCCCGCTAAAAACCGAGGGTCTTTGCTTATGTAATTTTCAGAGAACCATCTTATTTTTTTGTCCTCCGTAATTTTACCGGTCAATTCAACGGTTAATGTATTTCCGAAACGGTAAAAATCGTCAGTTAAGAATCCCCTCGTACCAATTTTATCATCGGTATGATTAAAATAGATTTTCAGCTCAGTATATTCCTCCAGTTTTTCATCAAACCATTTAAGAAGGTCCGATTCGAAAGTAATTCCGTAGCTTACAGATTTATTGTTAAGGTGAACGAATGATTCGAGCGTTAGCTGAAAATAATTATGTGAAGACGGATAAATATCAACTCTGTATTCCCCTCTCAGGTAATCATCTTTTCCCAATTTTTCATACGATAATTCGCAGAGAGTATTTTTGCCGAACTTTTTTGAGACCTCTGTTTCAAAGTAATTGAGTATAAAATTTCTGTCCAGGAAATTGGGCGTATTAAGATCCGTTAAGCTTCCTCCTACAAATTCAACAATTGCAGATGAGATATTGAACTGAAACCTTCCGCCGTCGATCCATCCGTTGCTTCCGAGGCCGGTACTGGAAACTTTCCCTTTAATTGTTGGAATAGATCCTATCTGAATGCGCGAACCTTCCCACTCCTTCTGAAAATATAACTGTCTGAGATTCAGATTGAATCTTCTGTTCTCGCCGCTCACACGGAAATCCTTAACATTTTCCCACCGCGAAGTGAAATTACTTCCAGTAGATGTTAGCCCCATTAAATAGTAATCATCAAATAAATTTATTTCGAATGGTATTCGTAACGATGCCTGAATTCTGTTCTGCTTATCGCCGAAAGAAATATTGTCGTAACGTACCTCCCAGATCATTTTGATATTATCGAGCGATTGACCCGGTGTAATTACGGTCAATAAAATTGTTGAAATAACTACATTCAACAGGAAAATATATTTTCTGATTCCATTCATTTATAAACTAATCCTCATACCGATTCCGGCTCCGCCGTTTAACATGCTTTCCAGATGTGGATTTAAATTTACTGATGCGTTGTTCTGATGAATAAAATAGAGAGCCACATCAAAAGCCAGAAGAAATCCACCCTGTAATAAAAGACTATTTCCATAACCACGCAAACGTTCCGGATTAGGTGAGTTCTTTGCGCGTTCTTTTAGATATAATCCTGTAACCATGTATGCAACATCTAATCCGGCATTAAGTAAAAGAAAATTTTGAAGCGAGCTGTACTCATTCAATATTTGTGTTGCTGTCATCGTATTAGGATCCGAACCCGCCGCATTAAAGTAACCGAATGAAGCAATTCCAAGATTTACAACATTCCACATTGCGTTGAATTGAAAAAAATATTTTGTGTCGCCGGATGCTTTGTAATTTCCATAAGCGCCGAGAAGAATATTTCCGATGGCCCAGGAACCGAGTACTATCATTGCTGTCCTGTTGATCCCCACTCTTTTGGATTCAAATGATTGAATCAAGTTTAATTCCTGCCCTTTGCTTTCAAATATCAGAAGGATAATAAGGACTAATGCGACTAATAAAATGGTTCTGTTTTTCATATCCGGTTTTTTATTTAGCGAACGAGTAATTCCATTAAAGAGTTCTTTGGTGGGTAAGATTTTATAGGCCGGATGGGGTTTGATTCTACATCCAGGGCACTTGAGTTAATTATTCTTTTTCTCGTTCAGCCCGGCTCCGTTTATAAACCTTACCGGATTCCTTAACTTTGGGCGACTGCTTTGGTAAGGGAATTCTGATCTTCGGTTTTTTCGTTCGCTTCTTTTTCATTTCATGTTTCTATTGCTAATAGAAAATTTATCAAAAAAAATTGAAATGGCAATCGTCCCGGATTTATTGCTTTGATTCTGATAGATCCTTCTTTTAATTTTTGACCGGGACTAAAACACAAATCTGGTTATTTGATGAAAAAGTATATGTTGGTTTGTTCTCTTATAGTTATCTCACTTCTATTTTTTACCTCGTGTATATCTGAACCGGTTGAGCCGGAATTTAAAAGCTACAAATGGGAATTTTCAAGCGCGGTGCAGGAAGGTCTAAATGCCGAGTTATTAAATTCAGGATATACCGCGGCAGCTAACACAGGATTCATTTATTCGATAGTTGTAATACGCAATGGCCGGCTTGCATCCGAAAATTATTTTCAAGGACGTGGACCTTCCAGTTATCAAACCATTCGATCAGTATCAAAAAGTTTTTTGTCCGCACTTTACGGCATTGCAATTGATAAAGGAATTTTAAGCTTAGATAGAAAACTTGTAGATTATTTCCCGGAGTACAAACAATATATTACCGATCAGCGTATTAATAATGTAACGATCGATCATTTGATTAAAATGAGAGCGGGATTCAAAGGGGATCAGGAATTTTATTTTACATTTACCAACAGCAGCGACTGGGTTAAAACAATCCTTGGTTCGCAGTTAAGTTTTGACCCGGGGTCGCGGATGCAGTATTCAACAGCGGGGACTCATCTTTTATCGGCTCTGTTAACACGGGCTGCAGGTAAATCAACTTTCGATTTCGCAAAAGAAAATTTCTTTGGTCTGTG
>JBBIHP010000096.1:0-11258 GCA_037446915.1 Ignavibacteria bacterium | reverse complement strand
CAAGCTTCCAAAAGTTGTTGCTTCAATTCGCGAAACCGTTCTTAATTGTGGTGGAGAGGTACACTTTAGTTCAAAAGTAACGGATCTTGTAATTTCTAATAATTCTCTACATGGAGTAATTGTAAATAATAATCAGGAAATTTTTGCCGATGCTGTAATTCTTGTTGTAGGACATTCAGCACGCGATATTTACTATCTACTTAACAAAAGAAATATAAAACTTGAAGCCAAACCTTTTGCAATGGGTGTTCGTATAGAACATCCGCAAGAATTAATTGATGAAATTCAATATCATACAAAAACACGTGATGTAAATCTACCCGCATCAAGCTATAACCTTGCATGTCAGGTTGATGATAAAGGAGTTTATTCGTTTTGTATGTGTCCGGGTGGAATTATAATTCCGGCATCAACATCTCCCGGTGAATTAGTGTTAAACGGGATGAGTGTATCAAGACGCGATTCGCCATTTGCAAATTCCGGACTGGTAGTTTCAATTGATGAGAAAGATTGGAGTGAATATGAAAGTTATGGTGTATTTGCCGGATTGGAATATCAAAAACATGTTGAAAAAATAGCATTCGAAGTTGGTGGTAAAACACAACGAGCACCCGCACAAAGAATAACAGATTTTATTAATGGTAAGTTATCCAATTCATTACCTGGTACATCTTATATACCGGGGACTATAAGTGCCCCTTTGCATGAATTATTACCAGAAAATATTGTTAATGGATTAATAAAATCTTTATTGCAATTCAATAACAAAATGAAGGGATACTTAACTGAAGAAGCGCAAATTCTTGCTGCTGAAACCAGAACAAGCTCACCGATAAGGATTCCCCGGGAGAACAACACATTAATGCACATCGAATTGAATGGACTCTTCCCGGGTGGAGAAGGTGCCGGTTATGCCGGCGGAATAGTTTCTGCGGCGATTGATGGTGAAAGATGCGCCGATGCTGCAGTAAAATATTTATTCCAATGAGTGGATATTATATAGTGAGCAAGAGCAGGATGAAGAGCAAGAGCAAGATCATGAGCAAGAATTATTTTAAGTAGTTATAAATTCAGAATTATTCTTTTACGCGTTCAACGTATTCACCGGATCGTGTATCAATCTTTAATAAATCACCTTCGTTAACAAAGAGTGGGACATTTACTGTAGCGCCAGTTTCAAGTTTTGCCGGCTTTAATGTATTTGTGGCTGTATCTCCTTTAACTCCCGGCTCAGTGTAGGTTACTCTCAAGTTTATAAATAATGGTAGTTCAACTGCAACTATTTGAGTTCCATCGAGAAGCAGATCGATATTTGTATTTTCTTTAAGAAACTGCTGGCCGTCACCAATTAATTGAGGTGAAATATTTATTTGCTCATAAGTTTCATTGTGCATTAATACAAAATCGGCGCCATCGCGGTAAAGGTATTGATACTGGTGCCTTTCAACGCGTACATCATCAACAGCTTCACCAGAACGAAACCTGTTTTCAACAACTTTTCCCGTCTTCATATTTTTCAATTTAGTTCTTACAAATGCACGCCAGTTACCCGGGTTCACATGTTGAAATTCTACTATTGTCCATAATTCATTATTCCATCTTAATACCATTCCGGTTCTGAAATCGGAAGTTGTTGCCATAATTATTCTCCACAGTTTTCAAGTTTTGCGGCGTAAAAATAATAATAAGGTTGGATTTATACTATTATTTCAAGTAACCTTAAAACCGTTTTCGGTTAATACCTTTTTTGCGTTCTTCGATATTAATTCAGTTTCGAATGCAATTCTGAATGTTCCACCGGTTCCTTCTCGAACTTTCAATAGTTCAAGATCCTTGATATTAATTTCTTTCTCGTATAAAAGTGAAGTTAACTTTGCAAGTACACCGGGTTCATCTTTAACATAAACAAAAACATCGAAGAGGGAATTAATAAATCCTTTTGTATTACGTGGTATCTCATCACGTTTAATTCTAGCACTTTCGAACTTTTTCTGTGTTGAATCAGAATCACCGGAGGAGATAATTTTTTTCATACTCTGAAGGTCATTGATAAAATTATCGATTGCATAAACGATATTTTTTTTGTTATATCCGAAAACGGATTTCCATATTTCAAAATCACTTGATGCGATTCTTGTCATATCTCTGAATCCGCCGGCAGCAAAATCAAAAAAGTTTATATCGTTCTCTTTCAAACTTGCCGAGTTGATTAATGATACCGCAATCAATTGAGGAAGATGACTTACTGATGCTACAACAATATCATGCACTTTAGAATTTAGAAATGTTATCCGTGCCCCTAACAGGTTTATTATATCTAACAGCGGATTTATTTTCTGATTCTTTGATTCGGTATCGCATAATATGTAAACCGCATTCTCAAATAAAGTAGGATCCGAATTATTATATCCGCTTACTTCTTTACCTGTCATGGGGTGCCCACCTACGTAAATACCATTTGAATCAGAACGACTCCACAGTTCCTGAAAAGGTGATTTAACACCACATACATCTGTAATAATCTGATCCTTCTTTAACTGCGGGATTAACTTTTCAAATAATCTTAAAGATTCATCAACAGGAAGGCATAGAAAAATTATATCGCTTTCAATCGACTGCTCAACCCTATCTAATTTGCAGTCAATTACACTTTCTGAATATGCTGCGTTAAGTACTTCCTGTTTATCGAATGCGCTGATACTAATATTGCCGGACTGCTTTAGTGCCTTAGCAATTGAGCCGCCCATCAATCCTAAACCAATTATTGAAATGCTCGCAGCCAATTATAATTCCCTTCCAATTGCTCTGGCAATTAAGCGTAGTTCATCGACAAGTTTTGTAAAATTATTTGGTAACAGTGCCTGAGGTCCATCGGAAAGAGCGTTTTCAGGGTCATCGTGAATTTCTATCATTAGTCCATCTGCACCGGCAGCAACAGCAGCACGAGCCATTGGCGGAACCTGATCTCTTAATCCGGTAGCATGCGATGGGTCGCCAATAATAGGAAGGTGACTTTTTTTATGAACAACTGGAATAGCAGAAAGATCGAAAGTATTGCGTGTATATTGTTCAAATGTTCGTATGCCTCGTTCACACAGAAAGACATTTTTGTTACCGCTCGATAAAATATATTCCGCAGACATTAACCATTCTTCTATTGTTGCGGCAATTCCACGTTTAAGCATAATTGGTTTTGAAGTTTTACCAAGTTCTTTAATTAGCGAAAAGTTTTGCATGTTGCGTGCACCAACCTGGTAGATATCAATGTAAGGTTCCATTAATTCTATATGATCAATTTGCATCACTTCGGAAATTACAAGCAGATTATTTTCATCTGCTGCAGCTCTTATCAATTTTAATCCTTCTTTGCCCAATCCCTGGAAGGAATAGGGAGAAGTACGTGGTTTGAAAGCACCGCCACGTAAAATTTTTCCACCGGCATCTTTAACAACCTTTGCCATTCTGAAAATCTGGTCTTCATTCTCAATTGAACAGGGACCGGCAATTAATACAACTTTATTTCCACCAATCTCTACATCTTTAATTTTTATAATTGTGTCCTCTTCGTGAAAGCTTCTGCTGGCAAGTTTATACGGTGTAGTAATACGGTAAACTTCTGCTACTCCGTCAAGTATACTTATCTTTCTTGTATCAAAATTCGGTTGAACACCGATCGCACCAATTATTGTTCTTTCAACACCTGTCGATTTGTGAACCTGAAATCCGTAAGATATTAGATGTCTTACTACATCTTCAATTTGTCCTTCGGTTGCATTTTTTTCTAGAATAATAACCACTTTCGTCTCCGCAAATTTTAATCATGAAATTTTTTTTCGCCGGCTTTAATGGCAATTGGAATGTAATCCTCTTTTGTAGGTATTGCACATGAGTAATCCGGACTGTAAGCACAATAAGGATTGTATGCTGAATTAAAATCTATTTCATAAATATGATCAGGATCTTCTTGCTTTTCGAAATCGATATATCTTCCAACGCCATAAGTTTCTTTATTTGTTGTTATATCAGTAAACCAGATTGAGTAATAAATCATTCCATTTCTTGCTAAACTCTTATACACATTTATCTTGTACTCATTACCTGAATAGTTGAATTGAACATATCCATATCTTACAGTTTTTCTCTCTTCTCCTTTAGTACCGAAAATTGTAATTGTATCTTTCGGCTCATACTCGTAGAGCCGGCTTTTAAAAACAAAATCGGGATCAACATCAAAATATTTCAGATCGTGGAATTCAACTTTACCTTTGAAGTTAAACGGGGAATTAGGATCGTTCTTCATCCATTCATTTTTTTCTTTTCTCGATTTTTCAATTTTGGAAATAAATTCTTCCTGCTCAGGTGTAAAGTTTTTACCGCAACCAGTTATTAAAAATAAAAGGAATAGAATGCTGATTACACTGATTAAACGGATTTCCGTTGATAAAATACTACGACAGTTATTGTTCATTTTTCTCATCAATTTTCTTTTTTAATTCACTCAATTTATTTAGAGCTTCCAATGGAGTAAGCTCATTAATAGGTAAATCCGATATTTCTTTTCGCAATGAATCATCTTTCATCTCAAAAAGGCTTATCTGCAGATTATCCTGGTTTTTAAGTTTAGCAAGTTTTGCTTTCTTTACTTCATAAGGAGTAAGTTCTTTGCTTTCGAGATTTGCAAGAACTTCTTTTGCGCGCGAAGTAACAAATTGCGGCAGCCCAGCCATTTGAGCTACCTGAATTCCATAACTATGATCGGCACCTCCCTGAGAAACTT
This sequence comes from Ignavibacteria bacterium, assembly GCA_037446915.1. Lineage (GTDB taxonomy): Bacteria > Bacteroidota > Ignavibacteria > Ignavibacteriales > Melioribacteraceae > DSXH01. Next base: position 6,481 of record JBBIHP010000096.1, on the reverse strand, counting down.
TGTGGAGGAAAATCACTTTATCGCCGTACTCGCGCACCTCAACTTTATAATTTCTAATTCTCGGAAAAAGTTCCGCCATTTCATTTAGTTCATGATAATGAGTAGCGAACAATGTTTTTGCCTGAAGATTCGGATGATCGTGAAGGTATTCGGTTATAGACCATGCAATAGAAATTCCATCGAAGGTGCTTGTACCGCGACCAATTTCATCGAGTAAAATTAAGCTTCTACCGGTAGCATTATTAAGGATATTTGCGGCTTCCTGCATTTCTACAAGGAATGTGCTTTCGCCCGATGCAATGTTATCACTTGCACCAACTCGTGTAAAAATTCTATCCACTAATCCGATGTGCGCTTCTTTTGCCGGGACGAATGAACCGATCTGTGCCATTAACACCATAAGTCCCACCTGTCGTAAATAAACCGATTTACCGGCCATGTTAGGACCGGTTAAAATAATTATCTGATCTATTGACGAAGAGAGTAATGTGCTGTTAGGAGTAAATTTTTCGCCGGGTGGAAGAATTCGCTCTACAACCGGGTGACGTCCTTCAATAATTTCAATTCGATCTGAATCATTGAGAACAGGTTTAACATATTTATTTTCATATGCCGCCTCTGCAAGAGAAAGATAGCAATCGAGCATTGCTACAAGCTGAGCATTCTCCTGAATTTCTTTGGATGCTGTTGATGCATTGCTTCTTACTTGATCGTATAATTCAAATTCAAGTTTGGCAATTTTTTCTTCTGCATTCAGAATTTTATCTTCATATTCTTTAAGCTCGGGTGTAATATATCTCTCACTATTAACAAGAGTCTGCTTTCTTATATAATCATCCGGTACTTTATCTTTGTTAGCATGACTTATTTCAATGTAATACCCAAAAACTTTGTTATAGCTTACTTTAAGAGAAGAAATTTTTGTCCGTTCCCTTTCTGTCTTCTGTAAGTTTGCAATCCAGTCTTTAGCATTTGTAGATAGACCTCTCAATTCATCAAGCTCCGGATTATAACCGAATCTAATTACACCTCCGTCCGAAACAGCTAAAGGGGGATCATCGGAAATTGCAAGTTCAATTTTTTCTACAAGCCATTCCAATGAGTGGAGTTTTTGGTTGATTAGTTGAAGAGTCTCAACTTTCGTTTGATCTAGAAGTTGTTTTATAAGAGGAATTTTCTTCAAAGAATTTTTTACATTTATCATTTCTCGCGGATTAGCTCTTCCAGTACATATTTTGGAAGTTAATCTTTCGAGGTCTCCTATTTCGCTTAATTCATTTTGTAAATTTTTTCTGAGTGCTTTGTTAATATAAAATTCTTCAACACATTCCTGTCGCTTTAGAATCAGTTCGAGCTTAATTAAAGGTGCAGAGATCCATTTCTTAAGCATCCTACCACCCATTGCAGTTTCTGTTTTATCGAGAATTGAAATGAGAGTCCCTTCGCGGTCACCATCATTCATAGAAAAAGTAATCTCGAGATTTTTCTTAGTGGAAAAATCCAGAAGCATATAATCAGAAGGGTTATAACGGGAAATTTTATTTATATGCGGAAGATTTGCTTTTTGTGTCTCTCTAAGATAATTAAGCACTGCACCGGCTGAGCAAATTGCTGAATTCAATCCTTCTATACCGAAACCTTTAAGTGTCTTTGTGTTAAAATGATTCATTAATAGTTCTGAAGCATAGTCGTAGTTGTAAATCCAGTCGTCAATCTTGGTTACCCGTGTGTTAGGTGAAAATTTCAGAATTATTGGTTCAAGTTCGTTCTTAAATTTCTTAGGAATTAAAACCTCTGATGGATTTATTGAACCGATCTGCTGATTCAATTCATTTCTTGTAACCTGAAAAGTCTGAAACTCTCCTGTAGAGATATCGCTGAATGCAAGTCCGGCAATTTCATCCTCCAAATAGATTGAGAGCAGGTAATTATTCTTTTTATGATCAAGCAACTTATCATTAAATGAAACACCCGGTGTAACAACTTCAATTACGTCACGCTTAACAATTCCCTTAGCAAATTTCGGATCTTCAAGCTGTTCGCAAACAGCTACACGGTAACCGGCGCGGACCAACTTTGGGAGGTAACTATCAATTGCATGATGCGGAAATCCGGCGAGCGGAACGTCCTCTGCTGCACCATTGGCACGCTTGGTTAAAGTTATACCAAGCACTTTTGATGCTATCCTGGCGTCTTCTTCAAATGTTTCGAAGAAATCGCCCATACGGAAAAGCAAAATTGTATCAGGATAATTCTCCTTTATCCGTGCGTATTGTGCCATTAATGGTGTTACTGACATAAGTATATCTAAAATTTGGGCTAAAAATATACGAGAATAGGTAACTAATAACAATTTGAATGAGAACCTATTATTTAAGAAAGTTATTCTCACGTAACGGCTTAATGTTGATTAATATTGATTCGGTTTGGAAGTTTATTGAGTGAGCATTATTACTTATATTCACATCAGTAATTATCGGAATAATCAATCATCCAGTAAAAATTTTTATCGATAAAAAAATGGAACGGACTAACAATTTCCCGAGATTCGAATTTCATATTTCGAAAGAAATCCGTAAGAAGTATGAAATTGATGACGTTTTCTTTTCAATTGCCGGAAATGTTGTTTTTGTTAACAATGCTGCAGCAAGAAATTTTGTTAAGAAAATTAATGATAGGAGAGATGCAAGCGAACAGGTAAAAGTTGGTGAAGTGAATGCTGCCGGTTTGCTTGATGAAATTTATCATTTCCTTTTCAGAGTTTATGAAATTCAGGTTAATCCCGGTGTTATTAAGAAAGCATTAGAATCTCTTAATACTTCTTTGGGTGAAGACGCAGTAAGAAAATTATTGTTCGATTTTGTTGAAATATTTCCGCCAAATGAAGTTTATAAAGGTCAATCAAGTGTATTCGACTATCTTAATTCTTTTACTGCAGACCGTTCCAATTTAGAAATAACTCTGGAAGAATTAATCCTGTTATCTTTTGCAAATATTAATCCGGCTAACAAAAACATCATCGAATTATTCGATCAGAATTATTTGAATGAAAAAGAAATTTATAAGAAATCATTAAGCGAACTCGAAAAATTTTTTGTGAATGAAAAGAAGTTTGGTCCGGATAATCAGGATCTTTTTACATTTCTTAAAATGCCAATACTAACAAACCCCGATAACATCGAAGCGCAGCTCGATTTTATACGCGAAAAATGGGGTGTTCTGCTTGATGAAAAATTTCTGAATCGAATCCTTAGCGGTAAGGACCTTATTACAGAAGATATAATTCTTGGATTTGGCGGAGGTGGAGGAGCTCCGGTATTTGCACCTCAGTATAAAGAGGGAACTAACGATGCCGGATTTCTAACCCTCGGTAAATCGGGTTACCGTTACGCACTCGATACATGGAAAGATTATGAGGAGATAGAAAAATTTACACCCGATACAGACTGGATGCCTCGCGTTGTAATGATTGCAAAAAATAGTTATGTGTGGTTAAACCAGCTTTCTCAAAAATATAACCGGCACATTAAAACCCTGGATCAGATTCCGGATGAAGAACTGGATCAGCTTGCTGCCTGGGGCTTTAATGGTTTATGGCTTATTGGAATCTGGGAGCGGAGTAATGCTTCAAGAAAAATTAAACATATACTTGGTAATATCGATGCGGTTGCTTCTGCATATTCATTATACGATTATCAAATAGCAAATGACCTTGGCGGTGAATATGCATACAATAATTTGAATGAACGCGCACGCAGAAAAGGAATCCGCCTTGCAAGCGATATGGTTCCTAATCATACCGGAATTTTTTCGAAATGGGTAATTGAACGTCCCGATTATTTTATTCAATCCGGTTTTCCTCCATTTCCAAATTACCGTTTTAGCGGTCCCGATTTATCCGATGATCCTACAGTTTCAATCAGGATTGAAGACGGTTACTGGAGCCGGAGTGATGCTGCAGTAGTTTTTCAAAGAGTTGATAACAGAACCGGCGATGTAAGATACATTTATCATGGTAACGACGGAACCAACATGCCCTGGAATGATACTGCACAACTAAACATGATTCGCCAGGAAGTCCGTGAAGCGGTAATTCAAAAAATCTTTGAGGTCGCAAGAAAGTTTTCAATTATCCGTTTTGATGCTGCAATGACTCTTGCCAAAAAACATTTCTCCAGATTGTGGTATCCGGTTCCGGGTAGGGGCGGCGATATACCGTCGAGATCGGATTATTCAATTTCACAAGAGGAATTCGACAGACAATTTCCAAAAGAATTCTGGCGTGAAGTTGTAGATAGAATAAATAATGAAATGCCGGAAACACTTTTACTTGCCGAAGCATTCTGGCTTATGGAAGGTTATTTCGTCCGCACTCTTGGCATGCATCGTGTTTATAATTCCGCTTTTATGCATATGATGATGAAGGAGGAGAATGCAAAGTACCGCGATCTTATTTCGAACACTTTGGAGTTCGAACCGGAAATTCTAAAACGCTATGTTAACTTTATTAGTAATCCGGATGAAGAAACTGCAATTAAACAATTTGGTACCGACGATAAATATTTTGGAGTATGCACATTGATGGTTACACTACCCGGTTTACCAATGTTTGCACACGGGCAAATAGAAGGTTTTACTGAAAAATACGGGATGGAATATCAGCGGGCATACTATAACGAATCACCAAACCAGTGGCTTGTTGAAAGACATAAGAGGGAAATATTTCCGCTGATGAAGAAACGTTACCTTTTCAGTCAGGTTACAAATTTCTGGCTCTTCGATTTCTGGGATAACCACGGTAATCTGAATGAAAATGTATTTGCATTTACAAATAGTGAAAGAGGAGAGAAAGCATTAGTCTTTTATAATAACAAGTACGAGAATACAAAGGGAACAATTTTTCATTCATCGCCAAAGCTACTTTCATTTATAAATGGTGAAAAAGTAAATCAAACGCGAACACTCGGCGAAGCACTTGGTGTTAATCCTACTCTTCAGCATTATTACGTTTTTAGAGAACATACATCAAACCTTGAGTATTTGAAATCGGGGCACGAATTGACATTCCAGGGATTTCAAGTTGAACTTGGTGCATTCAAATATCTTGTTTACCTTAACTTTTACGAAGTGTATGATTCAAATGGTGATTATGAAAAGTTAGCACGTAAATTAAAAGGAATAGGAGTTCCATCTGTTGAAAGAGCGCTAAAAGAAATGAGACTTGAGCCGGTTCACAGATCATTCGAAGAAATATTTGATGGAAATAAATTTGACGATTTTATTCATCCCGGTGAATTAATTGAAGATGATAAACTTGAGTCAGAAAAGCTGAATTACTTATCGGGCAGTATTAAGAATCTGCTTAACAATATTGTAAAACACTTTTCACTGCAGAATGAAGTTAAAAAACAGATTAAAGAATTTGATAGCAGAATTATAAATGTAAGGAAGCTAAATCTATTACTGGATGAATTATATCCGCTTACCATTAACTCCAACTTAGAAATCCATAAAGCAATAATGACAAGCAGAAGTGCGGACTATAATGAAAATTCGGTCCTAATTTTATTATGGATTCTAATTTCTCAATTGGAAAATTTATTTGAAGATAACGGGGAAGTAAATAAGTCGAATTATATAGATATCCTTTTGCTTGATACTCCTGTAAGAAATTTGTTGAAGAAATCCGGCAGAGGGGAAGGGAATTTATATAAAGAGATTTTATTGATAAACATTTTAATCCGTTTTGAGGATGAAGTTAAATCTATTTTTGAAAATGAAGACAAACCTGTTACTATAACTGAATATTCACCGGTTGAAAAAGATTACTTCAGATCATCACAATTAAAGAAAATGTTAGAGGATGAATCTGTTAAGCATTTTATTGGCGTGAATGAGTATGATGGTAAAACTTATTATAGTAAAGAGAGTTTTGAAGAGCTGATATCCTGGCTTTTAACACTCTATGTTCTTCACGAAAATATTAAGTCGGAAGAATTTTTAAATCTGGATGAGAAGAATAAACAACTGTTGGATAAATTATTCTTGAATTACCGCAAGATTTTAAGGTTATCAAATAATTCCGACTATCTTTATAGTAATTTGATTAACAGTATGGAAGCTTAATAATTGATAAGTTTTATTAGAGATCAAGAGACGTTATTAGTAACATCTCTTATCGAATTTAGTTATTACTATTATTCTCTTTTTCAATCTCTTCAGCAAGCATTTTATTGATTGAAGCAGCAGCTCGTCTTCCTTCTCCCATTGCAAGAATTACAGTAGCTGCGCCAAGTACAATATCACCACCGGCAAAAATTCTATCTATCGAAGTTTTCTGTGTTTCATCCACAATAATATTTCCCCATTTATTAACATTCATCTGGGGAGTTGTCTGGCTTATCAATGGATTGCTTCCGTTTCCAATCGCTACTATCACAGTATCAACATCTAATATAAACTCACTATTAGGAATTACTAC
>JBBIHP010000095.1:0-11443 GCA_037446915.1 Ignavibacteria bacterium | reverse complement strand
AATACTCTGGATGATTTAAAATCTGCTTCAGTAAGTCCACCTATTTTTTTAATTACTCCATTTTCAATCAGCAGATCGTCTTTCTTATCTAATTTTTGTTCGGGGCTTAAAAGTCTAACTTGTTTTAATATTATTTTCATTTTACACCTTGGTTGAATTAATGCATTGTTCCCAGCAGATATAACACTGCCATTCTAATTGCTACACCATTTGTAACCTGATCTAAAATTACCTGGTAAGGTCCGTCTGCAACTTCGGAAGATAATTCAACACCTCTATTGATTGGACCGGGGTGAAGTATTAAAATATCACGATTGTACTTTTCAATTCTTTCTGTTGTAACTCCAAAATACTGGTGATATTCTCTTAAAGAAGGAATTCTAACACCGGCATTCCGTTCAAGCTGAATTCTTAGGACATTTAAAACATCATTCTTTGCAATTGCATCATCAATACTATGAATCACTTTTACACCGAGTGATTCAATTCCAATTGGTATCATTGTGGAAGGACCGCAAACTGTAACCTGAGCACCCATTGCTTTCAAACCAAAAATATTAGAAAGAGCAACCCGGCTATGCGCTACATCTCCAACAATACAAACTTTTAATCCCTCCAATTTTCCCAATCTCTCTCTAATGGAATACATATCTAATAAACCTTGTGTGGGATGTTCATGAAGCCCGTCACCAGCATTAATAATATTTGCTTTAGATATTCTTGTTAAGTATTGAGGAACACCTGCAGACTGATGTCTTACAACAATCATGTCAACTTTCATTGCCTCGATATTTCGGACGGTGTCTTTAAAAGTTTCCCCTTTTTTTGTGCTGCTTGTTGAAGTGGAAAAATTAATCGTGTCTGCCGATAACCTTTTTTGTGCCAGTTCAAATGATATTCTTGTTCTTGTAGAATTTTCATAGAATAGATTAACTATCGTCTTGCCTTGTAAGGTCGGCACTTTTTTAATTGGACGTTCCAATACTTCTCTAAATGTTGTAGCCGTATCAAGAATAAGTTGAATATCCTCTTTGGGTACACCATACAACCCTAATAAATGTCGGTTTGAAAGACTCATAAATTACTCTCTTATAATTTTATTTTGGTGCATTCACTAAATAGACAGCGTCTTCACCATCAATTTCTTTTAAGCGAACACGTACTTCTTCGTTAATTGATGTTGGAATGTTCTTTCCAACAAAATCTGCTTTAATAGGTAATTCTCTATGTCCCCTGTCTACAAGTACGCAAAGCTGAATTGTGTTAGGTCTTCCTAAATCCATAACGGCATCAAGAGCGGCGCGGACAGTTCTTCCGGTATAGAGAACGTCATCAATCAGAATAATATCTCTTTCATTAACATCAAATGTAATGTTAGTAACAGAAATTTCTGGTTGTTTTAATCTGGTTCGGAAATCATCCCGGTAAAGAGTAACATCAAGTATTCCAAAACTCGGTTCATATTTTTCAATTTCCGAAATTTTTGTTTTAATTCTTTCAGCAATAAATTCACCACGGGTTCTCATTCCAATAAGAACAATATTTTTGGAACCTTTATTTTTTTCTAATATTTCGTGAGCAAGGCGGGTTATTGTTCTACTTAGACCCTGTTCATCAATTATTTTTGCTTTAATATCCATTGGATCTATCCCGGGATAATAAAAAAAATCCCCGTTAGCTTACGCCTTCGAGGTTTCCATTTTGTACTTTATTATTTTCATTCCTTTTTATCTCTCCGGATAAAATTAAAGGATAATATTTTTTTATCGATCGAAAATTAGACTAAACATTTATCAAAGTAAATAGAGCATAAAAAAAAGGTCACTTAAAAAGTGACCCTTATAAAACTATTGTATCTTAAATTCAATTCTCCGGTTCATTGCTCTTCCTTCTGCAGTTTTATTATCTGCAATAGGATTACTTTCTCCATATCCTGTAGCTCTTAATCTATTTGCACTAACACCTTTAGATTGTAGATATTGTTTTACAGCATCTGCTCTTCTTTGAGAAAGATTCATATTGTAAGATTCTGAACCGATATTATCTGTATAACCTTGTATTTCTACTCTTATATCAGTGTTCTTCAATAATGTTTTAGCAGCATCGTATAATATTGGATAAGATTCAGGTGAAATTTTTGCGCTATTAAATTCGAAGTTTACTCCAACAAGCACCCATTTATCCGAAGTAGCAACTGGTTTTTCAACAACTACTTCTTTAACAACTTCTCTAGGAATATGGCGTTTAATCATTTCTTCTATTCTGTCGTAATCAACAGGATCAGGCATTTGTTGTGATAATCCGCTATAGAGCTGGCAGTATTTAGAAGGTTCTCCTTTACTAAAATACCATTGTAATCCAATATTAGCTGAGAGATAAGAATCTCTTCCATTAACTTCGCCGGCACCTATAGCCCCTTCAAATTCGGAATTAAGACCAAGGTTGTAACCAAATTCTGTTACAAATTTCCAATCACCGGCAACTTCCCATTCAATACCCAAACCAGAACTTAGCTGTCCAGCTATTGCATTATCATCAAGTGTAATGGTCCTTTTGTTATCAAGCATTCTGTAAAGGATTCCAGCACCGCCATAGATATAAAGCGAAACCGGTTCACATGGAAAAAGATAAATCAACAAATCCAAATTCCCGCCTATAAGTTCCGAACTTGTAGTTTGAGGTAGATTTGTTGGGTCGGTCCACTCACTTTCGAGGTGTGAATAATAACCTCCAAGCCTTAATGCAACATGCTCAGAAAAATTTCTCTGCAATGAAAGATAACCGCCGTAATTGGTGTTCGAAATTGTAGTATTAATACTTAAAAAACGTGGGTACTTAAAACCGAATCCGAGCCCCCAGCTGTCTTTTGCTAATTGTGCTTGAATTGATTCAGACATAAAAAATATCAACAATACAATCGCTAAAGGAAAAAGTTTTCTCATTTTGACCTCCATGTCATAAGGAACTAACAAAAAATAAATTATTGATTTTTAATCCATCAATAAAAATTCTATTTTTGCACCAGCATTTCGGGGTGTAGCGCAGCCCGGTTAGCGCGCTTCGTTCGGGACGAAGAGGTCGGGAGTTCGAATCTCCCCACCCCGACTTAATATTTTCAATTTACTTCTTTATTTTTTTCATTCATGTCGGGAGTTCTGCCGAAGATATGGCTATGGGAGAATCTCCCCACCCCGACATTTCAAAATACATAACCTTAAAAATGGGAGTCCATTGTTAAACGAACTCCCGACTTTAAAACTCTTATTATCCACCCTGATCGTGTTTTACCCAAACCCAGCCGGACCTTGCAGCATCTATATCAATTGTTTGTTCGATTATCGTAACTGTTGCAGAATATGTATCCGGGGCAACTCCACCACTTGCAGTAGAAGTTGATGTCTGTGTTGTTCTTGTAACTACCCAACGGTAAGTCCAGTTACCGGCTTCATTGGGATTTGCCGGATTATACTGAACACCATTTCGAATATATTCGCCTGGTATTGCCGGGAAATTAAATTGTATTTGTCTTGTAGTTGTACCAAGATTTTTATTTCTTGTAGCAGTATTCACCACATCAAGAATCCATTGATTATTAACAGTTCCTGTTACAGTTACAGAACTGCTGTTTGTTTGACTATAAGTTTTTGTTGTTGTGCCGGATGATAATGTTACATTATCAATATCCTGTGTTGTAGGTGTTCCAGTTGTAGTATTTAATGTAATATTATCTGCGGTTGCGTAAAAGGAAAAGCTTGAAAGTTGTGCAGTTATATTTGTACCTGTTGCATCAACTGTTGCTGTAATACCTGTGTTTGTCCATGTATTGTTAGCTTCATTCAATTTTAACAATGGAAATGTTTTACCTACAGGTTGCTTATTTGGTAAAGGCATTCTAATTGTAACAGGTACTGAAAAAACTGTACCTGCAGGACCAAATTTTGCAGCTGTTTGAATTACCTGATTTGCAGTAGTCGGTTTAGGGACTTGGGCTGCAGGAATAGCTGCAACTGTAAGATTAACATTCTGAGAAACTGCTGCCGGTGGAACTGTAACTGTGAGAGGTGTTGTAGATACGGTTTGGGGATTAGTAGTTGTTGCAGTTCCTCCTGAAGCTGGAGTTACAGGCGCAGTAGCAACTGTAAGTTTAGTTAGTAGAATATCATCTACAAGGGCAATGTTCAGAGCTTTTTTAATCTCTGCTGTTTTGGTACCTATTCCATATCCGTCTTTTGATGCACTAACTGATAATGACGTTTCAGTAATTGTTGAAACATCATAAGAAAACTTTCCGCTGTTGTCGGATAATAAAGTTGTAACCAGAGTGTTATCCGATCTTAAAATTTTTATTGTGGCTCCAGCAATTGCAGTTAAATTAGAATTGTCTCTTACAATAGATGCAAGAATAATTGGTTGAGCAGCCGGTGCCGGAGGATTTGGCCTTGGTAGTTCTGGTCCAACCCTAGAACTTTCGCATCCTGTTAATACCAGGAGAAATAATGTTGCAATAAATGGAACGAATAAGAGTAAAGCACGTTTCAGTTTCTTATTCATAATTCACCTCAATTTAAGTTGATTCGATTATTAAAAAAAGTTTTTATAAAACCTGGATTCATTCTTTCCAAAAAATTATTTATTCCAAAACCTGTATTGTATTTAAGTCCTATCATATCAGCAATTTTAACTTTATATGTGTAACCAAGATTTTCTGTGGTTCGTATTCTTACCAAACCGGGTTTCCAGTATTTTGAAGGGAATAAAGGAATGGAAAAGCCAAACCCGCCATTAGTAATACCCTTGGTGGAACGCATTGCAAAAAAACCCATCTGAATTTCACCAAATTCTCTATAAATGTCAAAGCGAATCGTATTATCATTCGATAAAAATTTACCAGCCATTAATCCAACTGTTAAGTCATATTCAGGGATTCTATAAGTAATATCTACTGAACCGGTCCACTGATATAAATCTGAATAATACATCTTCTTCATCGTAAACGAAGCATATCCGGTATAACCCAAATTTAATCCTATTGACATATCTCCATTCATGAAATAATTTCTCGCTTCAAGATCAAATCCATATCGTTCTAATGTGAAATATCCTAATGATGCTGATATGAACGAGGATTTAGATAACCTAAGTGTTTGATTGACAACTATCATACTTGTTCTTACCGAATCTTCTCTTGAACCGAAATCATTGTGAATGGGAATTGTTATTTCATATAAACCGCTCATTCCATTCCAAAGTCCGAAGACAATATGTGGCGTAAAATTTAATTGATATAGAACAGGTTGTGAAAATATTCCAAACTGAAAACGGTAAGTTGGTTTTAATACAATATCGAATTTGAAATCGGATGAATTACTCACTTCACTTGAATCGAATATTTTTTCCGGTGTTTCAAATTCAAGCATTCGGATGCTAATCAATTCAGTAAATTCAACATTGGTGATAATCTTATTCAGCCAATCGATTAGATCACTCTTCGCGACAATAACTTCGACAATTGGAATATTCTTATTCTTAATAATAAGAGTAATACTGTTAAAGTTGCTCACTTCATTCTTAATCAATATAAAGATTTCATGAAGAGCAGTAACCTCAAACCGATAGAGCCTATTTTCATATTCGATCAATAAAGTATGATTATCACTTTTTACTCTTATATTTTCGAATCCGGCTTCAGTAAGAACATTTGTAATTCGTAATTCAGAATCAATTTGTGAAAGAACAAGAGGAGAAAAAAGAAAAAATGAAATTAGAATTAGACCTAAGCTATTATTCATTATTCGAATGCTTATTTAATAATATATATTCCTCAATAATCTTAACATACCGAATTGCTATCTGCTTGTATAATAAAGCCAATGCCCAAAATTCTTTACTTAATATAAACTTTACATTTAATAATATCAAAGTATTATTTTTAATAGTAGATTTTTTTTTATTTTTATAGTGATTATAAACACAAATGAAAAAACACTCAATATATAGAGGCACATATGGCAAGTAATCATTCATTCGATATAGTTTCGGAAATCGATTTTCAAGAGGTAGATAATGCTATTAATCAAACTATCAAGGAAGTTCAGCAAAGGTATGATTTGAAGGATTCTCATACAGAAATTATTCTCAACAAAAAAGAGAAACAAATATCAATAAATACTAAAGATGATTATTCAAGGAAACAAACAATTGACATAATGCAGACAAAATTTATTAAGAGGGGAATTTCTATTAAAGCACTTAAGTACAAGGAACCCGAACCTGCTGCCGGCGGACGATTAAAACAAATTATTGATCTTCAATCAGGAATTTCGAAAGAGAATGCGAAGATAGTTACAAAGATGATTAAGGAGAGTAAATTAAAAGTGAATGCACAAATACAAGATGAACAGGTTAGAGTTATAGCATCTAAAATTGATGACCTTCAATCAATAATAAAACTTATTAAAGAAGCCGACCTGGATTTCCCTGTTCAGTTTACTAATTACAAATAATCTTTTACACTACTAAATTTAAAACAAAAAAGGCTGCTTTTTAAAGCAGCCTTTTTAATTACTACTATTCTAACAATTAGTTAAACATATATCTAATTGTGAATTGGATTCTGTAAACATCTCCAATACCAGCAGTATCCTGATAAGATTTACTAATTAATTGGTCTCCAACATTTCTTAATCTATAAAGTGCTTTACCTGCAGTATCAGCAGGACGAGATATAAGAGGTGATGTAGAAACGAAACTTTGTCCAACACCCCAGTTCTTGTTCAAAAAGTTTCCAAAGTTCAATATGTCTGCACGGAATTGTAATGCATTTCTCTTTCCGAAAATTTCAGTGAATACTTCCTGTGTAATACTGAAATCGAGACGTGTAACCATTGGTAAGAAAGCCGCGTTACGTTCAGCATATTTACCTCTGTTTTCTTTTAAGTAAGGATCCTGAGAAATGAATTTATCCCATGCTTCCGCTTGCTGTGCAGATGTAAAGGTTACGGTTTTACCGGAAACAGTAACACTGTAAGGTTCAAAGTTCATTTCAGTCTTGTTTCTGTGGATATAGATAAGGTCGTTGCTTGTTCCGCCATCATTGTTTAGATCACCACTAAATACAAAACTTGAATTTCCAGCAGTATATGAATCAAGAATTAATGAGAATGTTGTTGCTCCGAAATCGAAATATTCACCACGGTATGATACAACTGCAAAGAATTTACTTCCGGGTGAATTAGCAGAGAAACCGACACCAGGATTATTAGGGTCGCCGGCATGCTGATTATTATTCCATGAACCGAATGCAATTGAACCTGGGTCTACTGTATTCTTGGAAACACCATAACGATAGAATGCTTTAGCAAACCAGCCATCTGCAAAAGGTTTTTCTAATGAGAATGCTATATCCCATGAATATCCAACATTCTGATTCTTTAACACAATAGCGCTTGTTACTACATTTCCTGTTACATTATTAATTCTGTTACTTGTCCAGATTGGACGGTTATCAACAAATCCTTTGAACTTAGATTGAGCAGCCGGAAGATTTGCATTAATGTAATAAATTCCATTTACATCTCTGCTGTAAATTAATTCTGCAGTTCCAACTAAACCGAACGGAAGTTTCTGATCAACTGCAAAGTTAGTTCTCCAGATTTGTGGGAATTTAAAATCAGGATCTGTTAAAGCTAACTCGTAACTTGCAGCAGGTGCACCAGTAACTGTAGTAGGTTTATATTTATTTGGATCCGGATTAAACGGTCTTCCACCAGCACTAATAGCTCTATTAGCCGGAATATTATCAAATTGTTCAAATCCTGTTAACACACCAGTATTACCAATCTGATTTGAAATCCAAACATATGCTGGACGGGCAGTAAAGATACCAGTTCCACCACGTAATTGGGTTGAACGGTCGCCGTATACATCATAGTTAAATCCAAGTCTTGGTGAGAAAAGAATATTTGCGTCAGGTAATTTCTTTGTTTGATATTGAACTGGATTTCCGTTTTCATCTCTGAAAGTAAGTGCATCAGCTTTTGCATTTTCAAATCCGGTTTCTCCGAAGAATGGAACGTCAAGTCTTAAACCTAATGTTAATTTAAGATCTTTATTAACCTGCCATTCATCCTGAGCATAAATACCGGTATACCAAACTTCTAGGGGTTGAACTGGTTTATCCATACCGGGGATATTAGCCCATCTTAACTGGAACCGGCGTAATGCAACAGGTGAAGATGTTCTATTTGGATTTGCTAAATAGTTGTTAGCATCTGAGTAAAAATCTGCTAAAGAATTATAAACATAAACACTTTGTGAACCGGGGAAGAATACGTTTTCTGATTCATATCTTTCTGCACTAATACCGAAAGTTAAGGTATGATCTCCGCCGTAATAAGTTAAATTATTTTGTAATTGATAACTCTTATAACGTAATTCATTATTAGGTGTGAATGGTTCAAAACCAAATGATGTATAAGTAGAGCCAGCATTTAGAATATCTACAAATGGGAAGAAACTTCCTCTTGAATCACGGCTTTCATCACTGTAATTATAACCTACAATTAAACTGTTAGTCATGTTTTTACTTAAAACGGAGTTCCATTCACCAACTATAGAACGGATATTTTCCATGATTTTATAGTTAGAATTCTGGAAGTTCAGTGCTTGAGAACTTGTTCTTCTGCTACCAAACCCTAATGATGATGAGTTTGAAAGGAGAATATCTGTATCGGAATCTAAGTGAACATAGCGTAAACTAAATTTGTTGCTTTCATTCAGGTTGTAATCGAATTTCAAAATAAATCTTAATGCAGGTGTTTCATGGTCATATCCCTGATAAGGACCGGTATCATATCCAAATTTGGATTTTAAGAAACCACTTAATTGATCAAGATCTGACTGCAGAACTCTAGTAATATTTCCTGCTACAGTTTGACCACCAGTATTCGCTAACCAAGTTGTTCCCGGTTCTGTTAAAGCATCACTTTCAAAATTCGCAAAGAAGAATAATTTATTCTTAATAATTGGACCACTAACTGTACCGCCAAATAAATTATACTTAAATGTACCTATAGGAACTTTTACGGTTTTTGCTTCAGTACCAACAAGACTCTGATCTCTAAATGTGTAATAGAACGCACCAGAGTATTCATTGGTTCCGCTCTTTGTTACAGTATTTACACCAGCACCAACGAAGTTACCCTGACGGACATCATATGGAGCTATGTTTACCTGAACTTGTTCAATTGCATCAATAGAGATTGGTGATACTCCGGTTCTATCACCGGGTTGACCGCCAAGACCAAATGAGTTATTGAAATAAGAACCGTCAACTGTAATATTATTTAAACGATTATCCTGTCCGGAGAAAGAGTTACCGGCAGCTTGCGGAGTTAAACGTGTGAAATCTCCGATTCTTCTGGATATTGTTGGTAATGCCTGGATAGCCTCTTTACCAATGGATGTAGAAGCACCGGTTCTTTCCGAACTAAATACTGCATCGCGTTGCCCAGTTATTGTAACTTCTGCCAATCCAACCGATACGTCTCTCATTGTAAAATTAAGATCGGATGTAATACCAAGAGTAAGATATAGATTTTCTCTTACCTGATTTTCGAATCCGACAAATGAAACTGTAACTCTGTAAGGACCACCTACTCTTAATCCCATTAAGTTGAACCTTCCGTTTTCACGGGAACTGGTTCCATATTGCGTACCTGATGGTTCATGAACAGCAATAACATTTGCACCCGGTAATGGACTTCCATCTTTATCAACAATTAAACCGTTGATTGCAGAAGTAGTAACACCTTGTGCAAATATTAACTGACTGCTAAATAAAACTACCATCAGAGCAATAAAAGAAAACAATTGTTTGATTTTACTCATATACATCTCCTCTAAGGTTAGTAAGTTTATTAATTAAAAAATGTAGTTGATTATTCATCTGGAAAGATTTAAACGAGATGCAAGACTTCGCCTTTAC
The DNA here is from genome assembly GCA_037446915.1 of Ignavibacteria bacterium. Taxonomy (GTDB): domain Bacteria; phylum Bacteroidota; class Ignavibacteria; order Ignavibacteriales; family Melioribacteraceae; genus DSXH01. Next base: position 1,458 of record JBBIHP010000095.1, on the reverse strand, counting down.
GGAAATTAAATTCATACCCGCTCTTTTAATTAAAGATATTTTTTTCAATCAATGCCCAAATAGATAGGTACAGTTTTTTTGCACTCAGAAAATAGGAAAAACTATTTAATCTAAAAAGCTTTTTTAAACTTTTTACGATTTTTTAATATTGGATTTTCGGAACGACTTTCACTAAAACAGTTGATTTTTTCTAAAAATGTTGCCACAAAATTTTCCGAAATATTCTTATTAAAGACTTTTAGTTTATATTTGTGCAATCAATTCAAGAAAAAAATGAAAAATAAAATTAGAATTGCACTTTTTAGTTTCTTTTTTGTCACCATTTCAGTTTTTTCTCAAGCTCAAAAACCTTATGTAATTCTTGTTTCTTTTGATGGATTCCGATGGGATTATTTAAACAGAGGATTATCGCCCAACCTTGATTTTATTAGGCAAAACGGTGCTTCCGCATCATCCCTCAGACCATCATTCCCTTCTAAAACTTTTCCCAATCATCAATCGATTATAACCGGGATGTACATTGAGAACCACGGAATTATTGCTAATACTTTTAGAGATGAATTTAGTAACGAACTCTATAGAATGGGCGATACATCGGCAGTCAGAAATAGCCGCTGGTATTTAGGCGAAGCTTTCTGGGAAACAGCTGAACGAAACGGAATTACTACAGCAAGTTACTTCTGGCCCGGCTCGGAAATGAATTTGTCTTATAGAAGACCTACTTACTACGAAAATTATGAACACAACAGACCTTATGAAAAAAGAGTTGAAGGAGTTGTAAATTGGTTAAAGCTCCCGATTAATAAACGTCCGCGTTTTATAACTTTGTACTTTGACGACACCGATACACAGGGTCATCGTTACGGTACAGATTCTCAGGAATTAAATACCGCGATTAAAAGAGTTGATGGTATGCTTGGACTTCTCTTTACAAAACTTGATGAAATTAAAATGCGCGATAGCGTGAATATCATTGTGGTATCCGACCATGGTATGACTGATATTTCTGACAAGAGAGTTATTAACATAGAAAATTTATTGAAAGGTTATAACTGCAAATTTTTTGATAATGGTCCATTAATGACCGTTGACGCTCCAAAAGAAAAATTTGAAGAAGTTTATCAACTCCTGAAGAAAAGTGAAAATCATTTTAAGGTTTACAAAAAAAGTGAAATGCCGGAATACTTTCATTACAAGAGTCATCCGTTTATTGGAGAATTACTTTTAGTGGCAGATATCGGCTGGTCGTTAATTAGCAATAGAAGATCAGAATACGACTCGAAAGGAAATCATGGTTACGATAACAATCATCTCGATATGCACGGAATATTTTTAGCAATCGGTCCAAACTTTAAAAGCGGATACCGAACCGGAACTTTATGGAATATTGATATCTATCCACTACTGTGCAAAATATTTAATATCTCTCCTCGTTCTAATATTGATGGTAAAGCAGAA
>JBBIHP010000094.1:0-11526 GCA_037446915.1 Ignavibacteria bacterium | reverse complement strand
CAGCACATCCATACAGATCGAACGGACATCTTCAGGAATTACATAACCTCTTCTTCTAACAAATGCCATTGCACGCGCGCCTAATGCAAGGTTAATTGATGCACGAGGAGATGCTCCGTAAAGAATAAGTTCTGTTAATTCATCAAGTCCGTATTCCTTCGGGTTTCTTGTAGCAAAAACTATATCAAGAATATATTTCTCAATTTTTTCATCAACATAAATTTCACTAACTAATTTTCGCGCTTTAATAATATCCTCTGGATTAATAACCTGCTTAGGCATCGGTAATTCACCCGTTGAATTCATTTTCATAATTTTCTGTTCTTCTTCACGGTTCGGGTAAGTAATCTTAACCTTGAGCATAAAACGGTCGACCTGAGCTTCCGGTAAAGGATAAGTTCCTTCCTGTTCGATTGGATTTTGAGTTGCTAATACAAGGAATGGATCATCAAGCTTAAATGTATTTTCGCCTATTGTAACTTGCCGCTCCTGCATAGCTTCAAGCAAAGCGCTTTGAACCTTTGCGGGTGCCCGGTTAATTTCATCGGCTAAAATAAAATTAGCGAATATAGGACCTTTTTTAATTGTAAAATTTCCGTCCTTCTGATTATAAATAAGTGTTCCGATTAGGTCAGCCGGAAGCAAATCCGGTGTGAATTGAATTCTCTGGAATTTTGCTTTCATAGAGGAAGCAAGAGATTTAATTGCAAGCGTTTTAGCAAGTCCCGGAACACCTTCTAAAAGAATATGTCCGTTTCCCAATAATCCTATTACGAGCCGTTCGAGCATCTGCTTCTGCCCGATAATAACCTGACCGACTTCGTTTAATAGAATATCGATAAACTCGCTTTCGCGCCGGATTTTTTCATTGAGAGCTGTAATATCCAATTGATCCACCTTTTTATTTTGAAAACTGTTTGTTTCTACAAAATGGAGCAGAGTAATGTTTCTTAATTGTTGTTAATTTTTGTTAAAAGTACAATTTCGGCTGGTAAATATATGAATTTTAGATTTGACTGGACGAAAGATTTTTTAACAATATCAATGAATTCAGGTAACTTTCAACGCCGCAAATTTCAAGTAAACCGTTTCCTCCATTGAAGGTAACGATGGATGATCCTTTGAAGCATTGTTAAAATAGAAGATCTGAACGTTCTTACCGGCTTTAAGCGCGGCTCTATTAATTATCTCAATAAATTGATCTTCCTTAAGATGAAATGAACAGCTTGAAGTAAAAAGTAATCCGTCTTTATTAATTGTCTCCATTGCAAGACGATTTAACTTTTCATACCCTTTAATTGCTGTTGCAAGAGATTTTTTATTTTTAGCAAATGCCGGTGGATCTATTATTACTACATCAAATTTTTTCTTCTCAGAAATACATCTTTCCAGGTAATCGAAAACATCCGAGTCAACAAAGATTGCATCTGCAGTAAAACCGTTTAATTGATAATTACTCTTAACATTTTCAATTAATTGTTTGGATGAATCAACAAATGTTACGCTTGAGGCACCATTTAATAAAGCATGTAACCCGAATCCGCCGGAATTACTAAAGCAATCCAGAACTTTTTTACCGCGGCATAACTTACCGGCAAACTCACGGTTATCGCATTGATCGAAATAAAATCCGGTCTTGTGCGCACTTTCAAAATCAATTGTGTGCTTAACAAAGCCATCGTCAATAATTTCACTATTGATGTTCCCTTTATAAACTCTATCTTCAACCGGCAATCCTTCGAGCTTTCTAAAATATTCTTCGTTCCTGGTAAAAATATTTTCTGCAGAAAATTTATCGATCAAAATTCTGTTTATCAGTTCAATATTTTTTTCCATACCGAATGAATAGACCTGAAGAACAAATGTTCTGTTATATTTATCAATTATAAGCCCTGGTAGAAAATCGCTTTCGCTAAAAACCATTCTGAATGATTCTCGCTCGGGATAAACAGATTTTCTGAAATTAAATGCTGTTGTTAACCTATCTTCAATTAGGTCTGCGAGATTAATCTCTTTATTATAAGAAAGAATTCTAACTGCAATTAAAGAATTGGAATTATAAAATCCTTTTGCAATAAAATTTCCCCTGAAGTCGATTACATCAACTAATTCACCATTCTTCTCTTTTCTCTCTTCACTCTGTTCTATTTTATCAATTTCATTACTAAAGACCCACAAATGACCTTTTTTAATTCTTTTTTCTTCATTCCTTTTAAGAACTATTTTATTCAAAATTGCCTCGATAATTGATGTGCAAATATACATCCCCTTTAGTTCAGAAGGGACATTTAGTTATATTTGTTCTACTAATTATAAAAATAAGGGTTATGTAATGCGATTAAAAGTAATAATTCTAATTCTGGTTTCATTATTATTTTCTGCGTGTTCCAAGAATGAAGAGAATACAACAGGAAAACCAAATACAGCTGTAAATCCTGACCAGCATAAGGCAACTGTAATGGAAGTAATTCAAGTAACCGATTACACTTATCTACATGTAATTGAAAACGATAAGAATTACTGGATAGCTGCACCGAAAGCTGATTTTAAAGTTGGAGAAGTAATTCTTTATTCAAAGTATATGGAGATGAAAAACTTTGAAAGCAAAGAACTGAAAAAAACATTCGACTCAATTTTATTTATTGATAATGCAAGCGTAAAACTTGGCGAAGGAATAATGAATGAGCCGATGAAACCTAATATTAGCAAAGAAGAAGTGAATGTTGAACCTGTGAGTGGCGGAGTTTCAATTGCTCAGATTTTTGCTGATCCCAATAAATTTGCAAATAGAACTGTTAAGGTAAAAGGCAAAGTAGTAAAAATTAATTCGGGAATTATGAAAAGAAACTGGATTCACCTTCAAGATGGAACAAATTACCAGGATGATTTCGATTTAACAATAACAACCAACGATAATGTCAAGAATGGCGATATAGTTATATTCGAAGGGAAAATTGTACTTAATAAAGATTTTGGTTACGGCTACACTTATAAAGTTATGATGGAGAACGCTAAAGCATCAACGAATATGTAATAAATAAAAGTTTTTTATAATTATTGAGTGATGTTGGATCTAAACCGGCATCACTCTTTTTTTATTAATGCAGATTATTACTAACCTTTGTTTATCGTTTAGCTCTCTTAATTAAATCAATCCTATTTAATCCGTTAAGTGCAGCAACACGGTATGCTTCTGCCATTGTTGGATAATTAAATGTTGTGTTAACAAAGTAGGTAATATTATTCCCTTCTCCATGCTGGGACATTATTGCCTGACCGATATGAATAATTTCTGAAGCACCATAGCCGAAGCAATGAATACCGAGTATCTGCAATGTCTCACGGTGGAATAATATTTTTAACATTCCAACAGTGCGACCAGTTATCTGTGCTCTTGCAAGATGTCTGAAAAATGAATGCCCAACTTCATATGGAATTTTTTTCTCAGTCAAATCTCGTTCATTTAGTCCTACAGAACTTATCTCCGGAAGAGTATAAATTCCAGTAGGTATATCTTGAATCTTGAGAGTTGCATTTTCATTGAAGAGTAAATTCCGAGCGGCAAATCTTCCCTGGTCATAAGCCGCACTTGCAAGTGATGGATAACCAATTACGTCACCCACAGCATAAATATTTGGAACATGTGTCTGGTAGAATTGATTAACCGGAATTGAACCGCGTCCATCAGGAATAATACCCATCTCTTCCAATCCCATATTTTGCGAATTACCGGTTCGACCCTGTGCCCATAACAAGTATTCACTTCTGATTTCTTTATTGGATTTAAGATAAATTGTCACTCCGGTTTCATCAGGTACAACTTTCTCATATTCTTCGTTATGACGAATTAATACACCGTTCTCGCGCAAATGATATGCAAGTGCATCGATTATTTCGTCGTCAAGAAAAGAGAGGAGCTGATGACGAGTATTTATCAGGTTAACTTTTATGCTTAGTCCGCGGAATATTGAAGCATACTCACATCCTATAACTCCGGCACCATAAATTGTTAATGTCTTTGGGTTATCTTTTATCTTAAGAAGTTTATCGCTGTCAATAATTCTTGGATGCTCAAAATTAACATCGGGCGGATGATATGGACGTGAACCGGTTGCAATTACAAATGATTCCGCCTCGTAGTTTTTTTTAAGTCCGTTATGCTCTGTAATTTCTATTGTATTAGGATTAATAAACCTGGCACGACCAATCAACAGATCGACGTTGTTTCTTCTGTAGAAACTTTCGCGCAGCTCAACCTGGTTTTTGATAATTGATTCAGTTTGCCTTAACAGGGTTTGATAATCGGAGCCGGCTAATCTTCCGCCATCCATAAGAATCTGGCTTGCATGTCTAAGGGCTTTACTTGGAATTGTACCTTTATGAGTGTTCGCTCCTCCAACCAGGGAGAAATCATCACACACAGCTACTTTTCTGCCATGTTTGGAACAAGCCATTGCAGCACCTTCACCGCCAGGTCCGCTTCCTATTACTATTACATCATATTTATTCATGTGACAATAACTTTAATAAGTTGATGTGTCAAAGTTAGGTTTTAGAAATTGGAAAGGCAAAATAAAGCTTTACATTAAATTACAAATGACATTTCTCCTTATAAAATTCTCTTCTTCATTATGTATAGTATTTATACTAACTTTGCATCACTTCATTTCAAAAAAATTCAGAGAAAATATGTCGAACGAACCCAATAAAATAATTTATTCAATGATTGGTGTTAGTAAATTTTATAATAACAAACCGGTCCTAAAAGATATTTACCTTTCCTATTTCTATGGAGCCAAGATTGGTGTACTGGGGCTTAACGGTTCCGGTAAAAGTTCTTTACTAAAAATTCTTGGTGGTGTTGATAAAGATTTTAATGGAGAAACAGCTGTCTCACCAGGATTTACGATTGGCTTATTAGAACAGGAACCTCAATTAGATGACTCAAAAACAGTAAAAGAAGTTGTTCAGGAAGGTGTTCAGGAAATTGTTGATGTTCTACGCGAATACGATGAAATAAATGCAAAGTTTGCAGAACCAATGACAGATGACGAGATGAATGACTTACTGGAACGCCAGGGAAAAGTTCAGGAGAAACTCGATCACCTTGATGCATGGGACCTTGATTCCAAATTAGAAATGGCGATGGACGTTCTCGGTTGTCCTCCTCCTGATACAAACGTAAAAGTATTGTCGGGTGGTGAGAGAAGACGCGTTGCATTATGCCGGCTTTTACTTAAACGCCCGGATATTCTTCTACTTGATGAACCTACAAATCACCTTGATGCCGAAACCGTCCTCTGGCTCGAAGCTGAACTTAACCGTTATGCCGGCACTGTAATAGCAGTTACACATGATAGGTACTTTCTTGATAATGTTGCCGGATGGATTTTAGAACTGGATAGAGGCGAGGGAATTCCGTGGAAAGGGAATTATTCATCCTGGTTAGATCAAAAACAGAACCGGCTTAAATTAGAAGAGAAGAAAGAAACTGATCGGCAGAAAACATTACAGCGTGAGCTTGAATGGATTAGACTTGCACCACGCGCACGGCAAGCAAAGAGCAAAGCAAGAATTTCATCTTATGAAGAAATGCTTAAAGAGGAAACCGAAAAAAGAGAGAAAGAATTAGAGTTATATATCCCTCCCGGTCCACGTTTGGGCAATGTAGTTATTGAAGCGGAAAATATTTCTAAATCTTATGGTGATAAACTTCTATTTGAGAACCTCAGTTTCAAACTGCCTCCCGGTGGAATTGTTGGTGTAATTGGTCCAAACGGCGCCGGTAAAACAACATTGTTTAGAATGATTGTTGGACAGGAAAAACCGGATAGCGGTACTTTTAAGATCGGCGAAACTGTAAAACTTGCATATGTAGATCAGAGTCGGGAAATACTTGATTCTGAAAAGACTGTTTGGCAAATGATCTCCGGCGGCGATGAACTATTAAGACTTGGCAACAGAGAAATTAATTCCCGTGCTTATGTCGGTCAGTTTAATTTTACCGGTGCGGAACAACAAAAGAAAGTTGGAATGTTATCTGGTGGTGAAAGAAACCGTGTGCAATTAGCTCTTGCACTTAAAGAACATGCCAATGTAATTCTTCTTGATGAACCGACAAACGATTTAGATGTAAATACAATGCGTGCACTCGAAGAAGGTTTACTCAATTTTGCCGGATGTGCTGTTGTAATTAGCCACGATCGCTGGTTTCTTGATAGGATTTGTACTCACATACTTTCATTCGAAGGTGATAGCAAAGTAGTATGGTTCGAAGGAAATTTCTCAGATTATCAGGAAAACAGACGTGAGCGATTTGGCAAAGATGCTGATGTTCCTCATAGAGTTAAGTATAAAAAATTGACGAGGTAAAATTTTCACCAGATGAAAAAATTACTTCTAGTACTAATAATATTTTTTAATATGGGGAGGTTGTTATCACAAGATTTTCGAACAGAAAAAATATCAGAAATTAAATATGGAATACCACCTGTTGAAAAAATTTCAGGAATAAGTAGTTTTCGTAATAATAAAATAAGTTACGCTGAGATAGAAAAGGATTCTATAAACAAATTATATTTTATAATTGAACGCAAACTAAACGATGAATTATTTTATTGGCTTATTATACCTTCCATTGAAGCTGGGGACAGAATATTTCCTATTACACCTTACCAAATAAGTAAAGATAAAGTTACCTTCAAAGAAGAAATATCTTTTGAAAACAACTTATACACTTTGTCTTTAGACTTGATATCAAATGAAGATAAATGTAATTATATTATTTCTGAATTTACTCCAAGAAAATTTCCTTTTGATATATCAGGTAACATTATTTTTGAAATACTTTATTCCTTCTATAACCAGCAAATAACCTATCCCGGTGTTTCAGAACCAAAGAAAGGAAGTGAACTTGATGGGATGTGCTTTTCTTTTTCTGGTAAAGCTAAGCTAAATAGTAACTATAGATTGGAATTACGACCGGCTTTTATTTGGCAAAGCTATCTAATTGGAATTGATGTGGGGATCCATCTCAGAAGAAAAGTTACAAATTATCTATTTTTTGCACCAGGTATAATATTTCATTATACAGCTCATTTTGAATCTGGGGGTCATTCCGGATGGGCAACCAGAAATGGTTGGTTTGCATTTCCATCTATCACACTTGGAATACCTTTACTTAAATCAGTTCCGATCTTAATAAGCTATAATTATGCCCGAATTAATAACTATTACAATTACTTTAGAAGTTTTCCAACTCAAAGAGAACAGAAAAACCTGCATTCAATAATAAGGATAGGACTTCAATTCGGTGAATGGGATTTTTAATTAATACTTCTAAACATTCTCTAATACTCGCCTAAGTTTATCTGCAACATCTCCAGCAATTTCTTCAAGTGCTTTATTACCAACATTTTTCATGGATTCCAAAGGATTAATAAAGCTAACCTGAACTGTATTATCTTCTTTTTCCTGAACAACTACATTGCATGGTAGTAAAACACCAAGTGTTTCTTCAGCTTGTAACGCTTTATAAGCAAATGGAGGATTACAAGCACCAAGAATTTTATATTTTCTGAAATCCACATCCAATTTCTTTTTCAATGTTTCTTTAACATCTATTTCAGTTAATACTCCAAATCCTTCTTTCTTTAATTCATCCGTTACTTTCAACAAAGTCTCATCGAATGAGTAATTAACTATTTTAGAATTGTGATAATTCATAATTCCCTCTTTTTTAAACCGTTAGATGCAAAAACTTCTTACTAGATTCAACAGCCGAAAATCAAATAAAGAAAATTTTGGAAAGTATTATTACGAGAATTATTCCAATAATATTTAAAATGAATCCAGCTTTTACCATATCCCATACTGATAATTTGTGGCTGCCGAAAACTATTGCATTTGGCGGAGTACCAACTGGCATCATAAATGCAAGTGAAACGGAAAATGTTGCCGGTATCATAAGTGTAAGCGGTTCTATTCCTGTTTCAATTGCAAGCGATGCAAGTACAGGAAGAATTACAGTAGTCTGCGCAGAGTTGGAAGTTAATTCACTGGTAAAGACAACAATTGTACAAATAATTACCAAAAGTAAAATTATTGGTAATCCAGATAGCCCCGAGAATTCCTGACCGATCAGTTTGGATAATCCGCTTTTTACAAATCCATCAGCGAGAGCAAATCCTCCTCCAAAAAGCAGAACAATATCCCATGGTACTTTTGCAATATCATCCTGCTGAAGCAAAAAATTAAATTTATGCGAGTTTGATCCGCACGGTATAAGAAAAAGTATCAACGCCATAAAAATTGCAACGGTACTGTCGTCTATAAATGCCATTGAAGGAAAGATTCCCGACCAACCCGGAATTGTAAAAGAGCCAAGGTCAAGATCACTCCTGAATACCCAGAGAAGAGCGGTTGCAAAGAAAACAACTAAAACACCATTTTCTTCATAGCTCATTTTACCTAGTTTATTTTTTTCATCGCGTATTATATTTTTACTTAGTACCAGACCGCTATCGAAACGGTAAACTACCTTTGTCAAGATCAGCCAAGTAACAATCATCATTACAACCGCGAGAGGAACCCCGAAGACCATCCATTCGCTGAATTTGAGCATCGGTTGATCAGGAAAATTGATTTTATACATTCTTTGAAAAATTAGATTAGGAGGTGTGCCAATCAATGTTGATATTCCTCCTATGGTACAGGAATATGCGATAGCGAGCATAAGTGATTTAGAAAAATTTGAACTTCGCTCTATTCCGAATTCAGCTTCTACCTTGTAAATTATTGATAGTCCTATAGGTAATACCATCAGGCAAGTAGCAGTATTTGAAATCCACATTGAAATAAAACCCGATGCAACCATAAAACCGAAAATAATTTTTGAGGGACTGCTTCCAAACAGAAGTATTACACTTAAAGCAATTCTTTTATGAAGGTTCCATTTTTCCATTGCAATGGCTATAATGAAGCCCCCTACAAAAAGCATAATGGTTGAATTCATGTATTCAGGTGCTACATCTGATGCTGAGACAATTCCAAGCAAGGGGAATAGTATAAGGGGAATTAATGACGTGGCAGCCAATGGAACCGGTTCGAATATCCACCATGTAGCCATTAATGCTGCAACGGCTGATACAAGTTTAGCATTATAATATTGAGTACTGAAATCGACAAATATCCAGATTACTACAAAGAAAAATATACCCAGAAAGAAACCGATACTCTTAATCGTAAATGTGTTTAAACTAAAACTCTTTACCGGTTTCATTATTCCCCATTAATATTATGAAGAAAAATTCAATTATTTTTTCTGGAGCTGATTTATAATATCAAATTCAATTTCTTCTTCACAATAGAACGGTTCTCCATAGTCTTTACCTATCTTAAAACCATAAATTTTTGCACGGGCTTCCAGATATTTTAGAAAGTTGGGCTGACTAATAAAAGTTTCCGGTTCAACACTTTCGGGGTTGTGAAATTGTGTTTCGAATGCATGAATTGATTTCATTTTTGTTTCGAAAGTAGAACTTATATCTACAATAAAAGTCGGTTTGAATTCATACATCTGCATAAAATAGAAAAGTTTTTGCGGCCTATGGGGTGTTTGAATCTTATCATCATACTCAGAAACTATTTTATGTAATCCGGAAAAGAAAAATGCTTCTTTAACAAGCTGACTTGTTCCAACATGATCCGGATGTCGGTCATTATAAAACGGTGCAAAGACAAATTTGGGACAGTACTTACGAATTCTAGAAATTATCTGAAGAAGATATTCATCACAAAATTTCAAACTGCCGTCTTTCAACCCGAGATTTTCCCTAACAGACAATTTCAAAATTGCCGAAGCCTTATGTGCTTCTTCTTTTCGGGTATCACTTGAACCTCTAGTACCAAGTTCTCCCCTACTTAAATCTATAATTCCAACTTTGAAATCAGAATTAGTTAATCTGGCAATAGTGCCGCCCATCGATAGCTCAGCATCATCAGGGTGTGCTGCAAATACTAAAACATCTAACTGCATATTCTCCTCAGGTATAGACATTAATGTGCTCAAATTAATAATATTTTTCGGAAAGTAAATGGTGAATGATTAATAAAATATTATATGATTTTTAATTATCTTCGTCACAAAAATTTTACGGTATAATGAATTCGAGATATGAAGCTGTAATAGGATTGGAAGTTCACGCTCAATTATTAACTGATACAAAAATATTTTGCGGATGTTCAACAAAATTCGGCAACCCGCCTAATACAAATGTGTGCCCTGTTTGCCTCGGTCACCCCGGCGTTCTACCAGTTATGAATAAAAAAGTGGTTGAATTTACTGTGCTTATGGGTATGGCTGTTAATTGTAAGATAAATGAAAAATCGATCTTTGCAAGAAAAAATTATTTCTATCCGGATTTACCGAAAGGATATCAGATTTCGCAATATGAAGAACCGATTTGTGAACATGGCAAAGTTGAGATTGAACTTAAGGAAGGAAAAATAAAGGAGATAGGAATAATTAGAATTCACATGGAAGAAGATGCCGGTAAGTCAATTCATGATCAGAGCGATGCAACATTGATCGATTTGAACAGATGCGGAACTCCCTTAATTGAGATTGTAAGCGAACCCGATTTAAGATCCCCTGAAGAAGCTTATTTATATTTAACCAAGTTAAAGCAGATTGTAACATACCTTGGTATTTGCGATGGTAATATGGAACAGGGTTCACTAAGGTGCGACGCCAACGTTTCTGTCCGACTTAAAGGTGAATCAAAATTCGGTACAAAAACAGAAGTTAAAAACATGAATTCATTCAGAAATGTTGAACGTGCAATCGCTTTTGAGATAGAAAGACAAATTGAATTGCTTGAGGACAGAAAACAAATTGTTCAGCAGACACTTTTATGGGATGCCGATACAAACAAAGTTCTACCAATGCGCTCGAAAGAAGAAGCTCATGATTACAGGTATTTCCCCGATCCCGACCTTGTTACAATTGTAGTGAGTGACGCGTGGAAAAGCAGTATAAGCAAACATTTGCCGGAATTACCTGATATCAGGAGGGCACGATTTATCAACCAATATAAATTACCCGCTTACGATGCAAACATTGTAACCTCATCCCGGCAACTTGCCGATTATTACGAACAAATTTTAAATGTAACAAATGACTATAAATCCGCAAGTAATTGGGTAATGACGGAAGTATTAAAATTCATCAATGATTCAAAAATTTCTATAGAGGATTTCCCTGTAAAACCTGAATCATTAGGTAAGCTTATTAAAATGATTAATGAAAACATAATAAGTGGCAAGATTGCAAAAGAAATTTTCCCGGAAATGATTTCTACAGGTAAATTGCCTGAACAAATAGTGGCAGAAAAAAATCTTGTGCAAATAAGTGATACATCAGAAATTGAGAGTGCAGTAAAAAAAATTCTTAATGCCAATCCAGACGACATTCAGCAGTTTCTTGCCGGTAAAGAAAAAGTTCTCGGTTTTCTCGTTGGGCAGGTG
>JBBIHP010000093.1:0-11773 GCA_037446915.1 Ignavibacteria bacterium | reverse complement strand
CATGTAATGACAAGCAATAACAGGAGATGTGACATGAAATTTTATATGTAAGTCGGTACGCGGAAGAAGTGTAAGGCATTAAGAACCCCTCTGTAATGCTGAAGCAAGTTAAAACTTAAGCACTTAAAAAACAATAGGTTTGTTCTTGGTTCGTGGTGCTTGGTTCTTGGTTAAAGAAGAAAAATAATCGGGATATGTTTGCTTGGTTGATTGGATGGTTGTTCTTCGACTATTCCTCCCCTTCGACAAATTCCGGATCTCTGGAAAAGTTCGTGATACGGTTTTTTGTCAGGATAAAAAAACCATAACCGCCTGATATTCATAATTATTATTAATAATTGAATCCAATACTCAACCCGGCCCATAGTTGATTTCGGACAATACTTTTATTGAAAATCGGTGTAAATGATATTTTATAGATCATTTTACTATTCTCGGGAATAAATTTATAGCCAAGTGTCAGCGTGGTATAGATTCTATCATTATCGAGAAGATCTGCATATCCAATACCAAATTCTATAGCATGGTTATTAAATAAATACAATGTGTAATCAATCATTATTAGCAAATTAATTTTAATTGAAATACTGTTGCCATAAGTATGTGAAGACTCTCCATGAGGTACAATCGACAAACCAATTCTTGGGCTAAAATTCTGAAATATAATTTTTTCATAATTAATCGAGTAATAGTAATTATTACCCCCGATCTCTAGATAAAGTGAATTTGTTTTAATATTATTTTCTTGTCCCATGACCATTGATGAATCAATAATTAATAAAATAGAAGAGATGATTGTTATATATAGAAATCTCATTTTAGCCTCATAAGATTTATTGCTTAGTTCGAAAGTATTCTGATTTCTCCAGTATCAATTATATCTGTAAGATCCCAGCTGGTCAGCTCCATAGGGTCTCCATAACCGTTATAAGAATAAACACAAATATACTTTCTTTCTTTTCTCGTCAAAAAACTATGTATGAATGCATAATAGGAAAACTCATAAATTGCATCCCAATAAGCTTCATTTGACATCCCCATTTCACCAGCGTAGAGCCAGAGGTTATTTTTATTCAAATTTCTAGCATGCCCCATTAATTGATCCATTTCTCCTCTATCTGATGCTCCAGAAATCCAGAGATAGTTAAATTTATTTCCAAAAGAATTAAATTCTGTCCATCTGTCTCTTTGATCTTTTGATAATATAGGCCAAAAATTGATTGGATCTCCATACCAAGTAATAGTAACAAAATCGACAATTTCATCAAATTTAGTTGTTGAATTCACCGTTGTTTCACCAATTATTATTTTTGAATTTGGTTGTGGATATTTCCCTCTAATGTAATTGACAAATTTATTTACTGAATCAATGGCACTATAGGGAATAATCTGTTGACCCAATTCATTAAAAAATGAAGTTGGAACATGGTCTGGTTCATCTGCATAATAAAATCCGCAAGGTCCTCTTGTACCGGATTGATTATATGAATTTATTACTTGTTGAGGAAAATGAGCATCAACACCTGCTATAATATTACTAAGCGGGTAGCCATTACTTTCAGCTATTGGAATATAGTCGTGCACAGTCATAAAGTGAGAAAATCCATATGTGTTTCTTAATAATGATATATATGAATTATTTGTCAGCCAATCAAACTTAGGTGAGATAGCTAAACTAAAACCAGGAGAATTAATATATTCTTGGAAAGCCCAAACATCAACCTCAATTGTGATTGAAGAGGTAGATTGTACTGATAAGACACCAGGCGTTGATGATTTCCCAACTTTGGAATAGTTCAAATACTTTTCTTTCAATTTTTGTAACAGTATCGTTTCTGGTTTTTCAATAACCACATAAGGTTTTTCTAGTTCTTTCTTTAGTTTTTTGACTTTTTCTTTTTTTTCTTTCTGAATAATTGAATCTGCATGCATTGTTGATAAATCGCTTCCTTTAGCTAATTTTGAATTAACAGCAGAATCATTTACGGCTTTTTGTTCAACGATGGCTTCTTCATTGCAGCATGTAATAAATAAAAAGAGAATTAAAATTCCTCGAAGTAAATACTTGCTTTTCATTTGACCCCCGCTAATATTTTTAATATTTAGTTTGTTGTACTACAAAACATATAATTGATCATGATTACCAGTTTAATTAAAGCCAACAGCTAAAATCTATCAAGCTTTTATTCGTCTTATCACACACTAATACACGGATAAAGAATTATATGTTAATATAGTATTAGTTACTGTGTACATTGAGTCGCTGATTAGAATAAAACTCTGTTTTACTATTCACGGCAGTTGTCGTAGAAAGGCAAAAGGAACTTAAATAACAATTATGTAAATTGCAAGGGGGTGAGTTTGGTTCGTGGTTCCCCGCAAAAAGAGCGGGGCAGGCTTCGTTCTTGGTTCATTCATACTATCATTCGGTAAGTTTAGTGTTGGGTTACACACCCGCACTCTTATGCGGGTAAAATTTTAATTCGCCGCCAATAACAAAATTTTATCCCTTCTTTTACACGTCTAATAAATTAAATTTGCCACGGTTATTAAATAGGTTTGATAATGAAACATATACATAAATTCTCAATTCTTATTCCCGTTTTACTTATTATAAGCTGCTCACAGAAGACAGAACCCACATCACCGGGTCACCAGGGTTTAATACTAAGCCGCAATTTCGATTCGGTTACGGTTCATCTCAATTACGGAGAAGAGATTCTAATCAACAATTATGCAAAAACAAAGTTCGAAGGTGTTGCGAGCGATTCGCGCTGCCCGATTAATGCAATATGCATGTGGGCGGGTAACGGCGAGGTTAAAATTTCTGTAACCGAACAGCGCCGTAAAAATAATTTTACGCTCAATACACTTTTAGAACCGCGCAAATTCACATTCGATGATTTTACGGTTGAACTGAAAGCTTTGAATCCATTACCTCGTTCCAACAGACAAATCAAACCCGACGAATACAGCGTTGACCTGATCATTAAACCCGCAGCAAGTATTAGCGTCGGAACTTCTTCAATCAAACTTATTGAAGGCAGTAATACGAATCTTATTAAACGTGACCCCCTTAATGTTAATTCTGTATCGCTTAATAAAGATGAAATTAAATTCAATGTTTCGTATTCCGGCGGATGCAAGGAACATGTTGTAGAGCTTTATTCATTCAAGGAGATTCAGAAAACTAATCCCGCACAGGTTACGTTGTTGCTTTCACACAATAGCAACGGCGATATGTGCGAGGCATATCTTTCAAAAACAGTTTCGTTTAATCTCTACAATCTCAAAAATCATCTTAAGTCCACATACAACATCAGCGACAAAGTCCTTCTGATAATTCACGATCCATCGGGGCAACCTCTCCGAAGTCCTGTGGTTGAATATCCTCTGTAATAGAACGCGGATTAATATGATTAATGATTATGGTTTTATGATCATAATTAATCTTAATAAATCATAAAATCTGTGTTCTATTAAGTGTTTCGCTTGCGCGATTAAAAAGAAAGTGTAACAAGCTTAATTTTTTTTCCATCTGCAAGGTGCTGACGTTCGTACTTGGTGAGAATTTTTTCTTCGTCGGTATGTTTACTACTGCTGTATAGATCGTTACTCTCTTTTATCAGTTTTAATCCGAGATCCTCAATTACTTTGAGCGTGTAATTGTAGAGAGTATCGTCGTCGGTTTTAAGATTTACAACTCCCCCACTCTTAAGGATTTTTTTATAGATTTCCAGAAACCTCGGATGAGTAAGGCGCTTCTTCATACTGCTGCGGCGCGGATACGGATCCGGGAAAGTTATCCATATCTCATCAACACTATGAGGTGCGAAGATTTCTGCAAGATGTTCTGCATAGCCGACAAGGAAACCAACATTGGTAATTTTTATTTCGTTGGAATGTTTTGCGCCGTTATAGATACGCGAGGGTTTACGATCTACACCAATAAAATTTTTACGTTTGTGAAGTTGTGCAAGATTAATTGTATAATCACCCTGTCCGCATCCAAGCTCTAATGTAAATCCGGATTTATGCCCGAAGTAATTGCAAATATTCTGAAATACGTTTTCTTCCTTGTAGCCGAATACATTTGCGAAGTTTTTTACTTCTGCAATTTTAATATGTTTTTTACGGGGCATCGCTCAATAATTTTTTTTAGCGATGTGAAAATACAAATAATTTGTTAACCAGATTTGAACTTGTGTGCTTAAATAATATTTTTATTACAGCACACATTGAAAATACTCTGTCATTCCGGTGTATACCGGAATCTAATCGTACAGCTTTTTTATGAATGTAGAATTTGATTTCTATCAGAAGTACTGGACACGTGTCGTTCCCAAACGAAAAAAGTACGTTTATAATCATTACTTGCATTAGAAAAAATAATTTTAGAACTTATCAAGTGAAGAATTAAATTAATGGTGGGGAATTTTTTCAAATGAAAAAGCTTTTCGCACTAATACTTCTGCCTTCAATATTCACACTTTCTCAATCAAATCAATTGCAGGAGGCACTTAAGTTTTATCCATTACAGATTGGAAATTATTGGCAATACAAAATAACGAAAACATCCGAAGGAGGAACAAAAACAGAGAACTGGATTGGATTTGTAGAAATTATTTCGGATACATTAATGCCTAATGGAAAAAAATACTATAAAATAATAGATAAAAGAAAGGTGGGTAACCCTTATGGATCGGATTTTATTAGGGTTGATTCATTAAATGGAAATATCTATTCATACAGTATCCCGAACGAAATTCAAATTGATAGTCTTATGGCAAGTAAAGGCGATGGTGTTGATAGGTGGAAATGTCACATTGTTTCTGAAGATACTTCCAAGCAATTTTTCGATACAGTTTTTAGGACCCGGTACGTTAAACAATACTGTATTTCTTCATATGATGAAACTGAATGGGAGAATGCTCTGGGTATTGGTGAAGTCAGAAGAATTTATCTAGATAAAATGTACATCATATATTGTGAAGCGGAAATACTTTATGCAAAAGTTAATGGAAAGGAATATGGAATTAAGTCAGACATAAAACCCCAAAAGAAACTTCCAGATAAAATATGTCTTTTTCAAAATTATCCCAACCCGTTTAACTCATCAACCATAATAGAATATGAATTACCTTATTCAACAAATGTTAGAATAGATATTTATGATGTTCTAGGAAGAAAAGTCGTGTCGCTAGTAAATACTGAACAAGCGGCCGGAAATTATAAAATTACTTTTGATGCCAAAAGATTTAGCGGAGGAATTTATTTCTATAGAATTGTTACGGACTTATATTCTCAATTAAGAAAGATGATTTATCTGAAGTAAATAAAATTATGTATCTAATTGCGAGGGTTATAAATTTTTTGAGAGTGGAAAACACAAATAATTCACCTTCCGGTGATGTTATTACTTCCTCTTTTTTTTACAAATTAATATTTCCAGAAACATTCTGATTTATCAGAAGGTCAAATCAGAACGATTGAAGGAGAATTTATATGAAAATAACGTTCGCTTCTATTTGTCTTTTGGTCTTTTCATCTATTGTGTGTGGACAAAACTTCAAAAACAAATCTGTATATTATCTTGGTAAACTCGATTCATTATTAAAAAAGCATGACAAATTAGAATGGCAAAGCCGGAAATTTTTTGGCAAAATGCCTATGTTGAAACCAGATTCTTCTATTAAATATAACATGCCGTTTTTTGTTCCGGACTCATCGATTAAATACAACATGCCTATTTATACACCGGATGAATTAGCAAAAAAAGAGGAAAAAAGTACCAAAGAGTTGCTGGATTATTTAAATAAGAAAAAGAAATGATATATTCTTTTATTCAAACATAATTGAAAAAAATTTTTTGTTCTCCGCATACTTTCAGAATAAAAAACGAAATTATGCTGTCATTCTGAACGAAGCTAAGAATCTTCTTTTATAGATTCGAAATATGAATCAATATTATGTCTATATAATGACAAATAATTCCAAGACTCTTTACACAGGAATGATCAATAATCTAAAAAGAAGAATATGAACATAAAAGAAAATTGATAGAAGGATTCACAAAAAAGTACAACATTAATAAACTTGTCTATTATGAAGAAACTTCTAATGTCACCGCTTCAATCGTTAGAGAAAAACAAATTAAGGGATGGTTAAGAAGAAAAAAGATTCAATTAATTGAATCAACTAACCCGGATTGGAAAGATTTAAGTGACAAATGGTTTTGAGATTCTTCGGTTGTCCCGATTCCATCGGGACTCCCTCTGAATGACAATCTAAAAGGTACTGTCCTTCTGAGCGAAGCGAAGAATCTAAAATTTAAAAAGCCGAATGAAATTAGAAGCCTTTAGATTCTTCAGTCATACCGACTGCGTCGGCATTCCTTCAGAATGACAATGAATAACTCAACGTTTTATTACTCACCATAAATAGTTACAACAATCCTTCTCGCACCGCCATGGTTGCGGTGTTCGCATAAATAAATTCCTTGCCAGGTGCCAAAATTAAATTCACCGTCTGTAATTGGAACAGTAACAGAGCAGCCGAGTATCGATGATTTAATGTGCGACGTCATATCATCCGGACCTTCGAGAGTATGTTCGTAATATTTCATGTCGGATTCCGGAACCGCACGGTTGAAATAAGTTTCCATATCGGAACGGACTGAAGAATCGGCATTTTCATTTATTGTTAATGATGCCGATGTATGCTGAATAAAGATGTTTGCGATTCCCGTTTTTATTTTTTTTAGTTCCGGAATCTGCTGAAGTATTTCACCTGTAATTAAATGAAATCCTCGCTGTCGCGGTTTAAGAGTTATTTCTTTCTGAATAATCATTTTTTAATATCCAATTTTTCTTGCCGGTTTAGTTTCTTCAACTATCAACTGCTTTATAGTCTCAAATATTATGTTTATTTGTTTTTGTTGATCGGCAAATTTCTTTATTGTCTTTCTCTCAAGTTCTTTTAGTTTTTGTGCGAGAGCATCGTTACCATAGAGAAATTTTCTTGTCTGAACAAATGCTCTCATAATAGCAATATTCACTTGCACCGCACGGGTACTATTTAGAACAGACGACAACATTGCAACGCCCTGTTCTGTAAAAGCATACGGCAGATACTTTGAGTGCTCACCCCTTTTTAAGGTCACAAATTGTGATCTTATAAAACGGCTCTCTTCAGTAGCGAGCTGAAACATGAAATCCTCTGGAAACCTGGTAATATTCCTTTTAACAGCCTGATTTAAGATTCTGGTTTCAACTCCATACAATTCTGCAAGGTCTTTGTCTAAAAGAACTTTTTCGTTTCTAATCAATAATATTTTTGAAGTAATTAATTCAACCGGGATAATTGATTCGCCGGCGACCTGTTTTTTCTTCATGTTTAACCCCCATGTTTGCCGCCAACAAATTGCCAAACAAAATTATCATTTTCAAGTAAACATCTTAACAGTAAAAAATCTATTATGCATCATTGTTTATTCTTTTTGTTGAAGTTTTTTAGCTCTTTATGAATCGTTTTCCATTTTCTTTTTTCCGCTATCTGTGCAGAACCATTCTGTTTCGACTCCAGATATTTCAGCTCTTTGCGCAGCTTAAGATAATTATCATATCTCTCTTTAGAAATCAATCCTTTTTCTAGAGCGCTTAATACACCGCATCCAACCTCATGTGTATGGGTGCAGTCGGAGTATTTGCACGATCCGGCGAATTCCTCGAACTCGAAGAATGTTTGAGAGATCCCTTCTTCGGCGTTCCAGAGTCCTAACTCTCTCATACCGGGCGTGTCGATCAATATGCCTTCCGATGGTAGCAGAACCAATTCGCGACGTGTTGTTGTATGCCGTCCTCTCGAATCCTGTTCGCGCACTTCACTTGTTGCGAACCGCTCGTATCCGATAAGTGCATTTATAAGTGTGGATTTTCCAACACCCGACGAGCCGACGAATGCAATTGTTTTCCCCGGTTCAATAAAATTATTTAATAATTCTATCCCGGTATTTGCAACCGCACTTACAGCAACCACTTTATCAATTCCGGCTCTCTCTTTAACGGATTCTATTTTCTTATCAGCATCATCGCAAAGATCGGATTTGTTCAGTACAACAACCGGTTCTGCACCGCTTTGATTTACAACTGCAAGATATCTTTCCATACGGTTTAGATTGAAGTTGTTATCTAATGATTGAACTATGAAGACCAGATCAACATTTGCAGCGATCACCTGCTCATCTATTTTGCGATCTGCACTTTTCCGGGAAATTTTTGTTCTTCTCGGAAGTATCTGATGAATTACCGCCAGTTCATTATTATTAAAAAGTGTTATTACTGCCCAGTCGCCAACTTTCGGTAAATCGCTCTGTCTTTCAGTTTCGAACAGGTACTTGCCAGAAACTTCTCCGATAATCTCGCCGGATTCAGTCAGCACTAAATAATTAGTTTTGTTTTCAGCAGAGATTCTTCCGCATTTATATGTGCTGCTATCAAAATTCTTAAATGAATTATTAAAAAATTCATTCCATCCCAATGAATTCAAGTTTATCATTGTATCCTCTCACTATAAAATTCGTTATAATTAATTAAAAATGCTTTAGTGTTTTTGGAACACACTTATCCCGCAGAGAATTTCTCTAAAGGATAAGCAGCTATGCAATGAGAGCAGCTGTTGTGATATGTTGCAAGATGGTTTTAATAAGTCATTATAAATTTCAGCTGTAAATCTATAAAAAATTTTGTTAACCAATAAAAGTTAATAATATCTATCAGCACTTCATCTATTTATTCTTCAAAAAATTTTCTGCAAATTGAGGATGGTTTTTAATTATATAATTGGTGAATGATGGAAGCAATTGAGTGGACCGTTCAATTAAGATTAGCAGTTGCCCTTGCATTGGGATTTCTTGTAGGGCTTGAACGCGAATCGTCACAAAGCAAGCATAAAAAAGTTTTATTCGGAGGAATACGAACATATCCGATTATTAGCATGCTCGGATTTGGATGTGCCTGGTTATTTACAATCGGGGAGAAATCAATACTGCCTATTGGACTTTTAGCTCTTGCTGCCTTAACAGCAATTTCATACTTCTCAAAATTTCAATACGATCAGCCCGGGGTAACAACAGAGCTATCTGCATTGCTTACATTTATTGTCGGTGCACTTGCAATGCTTGTAGATATCTGGGCTTCTATGGCGCTTGGAATTATAAATACAATGCTTCTTTCGGAAAAAGCTCGACTTGAAGATTTTGTTGAGAAGCTGGACCGCGTTGAATTCCTTGCGGTGCTAAAATTTTTGCTTGTTACATTAATTATTTTGCCTGTACTTCCAAATAATGAATACACACAGTTCAAAGTCAATCCATCAAAAGTATGGCAGATAGTTATACTCGTTTCAACCATAGGATTCGTAGGATACATTCTATCGAAACGGCTTGGAGAGAAAGTTGGATTCTGGGTATCGGGACTAGTAAGCGGAATTGTATCAAGCACTGCTGTTTCAATTGCATACGGAAGAATGACTCAGCAGAACAGACAGATTTCTAAAAATGCGCTTCAGGGAGTTCTGGTTGCATCGAGTGTAATGTATCTTAGATTGCTGGTTCTTATTTATATAATTAATCCCGCTACAATTTCTTCAATATGGTGGCAGATGATACTATTAAGCGGAACCGGTTTTGCAATATCACTGATAAATTTTCCAACAAAAAAATATAAAGTTTCTAAACTCGATGAATCGGAGAAACTTCAGAACCCTTTCGAAATAAGACCGGCATTCATATTTGCACTTCTGTTTGTTGCGTTGTCGTTTATTACCGTACTTGTAAAAGAATATTTTGGTCAATCAGGAATTCTGTCTCTTTCTGTTCTCGTTGGAGTTACAGATGTAAGTCCTTTTGTTTTGTCTCTTGTTAACTCATCCGGTTTTACAATGGGAATAATTTCATCAGCCATTTTAATTTCTATAATGAGTAACACAATAATGAAGGGTGCTTATTTCGGCTATCTTGCTGAAGAGGTAAGGAAGGAAACTTTTTTAAGGTTTGGAATTTTTGCTTTAGTTCATATTCCCGTAATTGCTATTACACTCTTTATCTAACAGCAATTAAAAAGGAAGTATCTTCATCAGTTTAAGCGCCATTATAATTATGGCAATAGAAAGTACTGTCTTGATGAACCAGTCCCCTTTTTTAATTGAGTGTTTGGTTCCCCACCATCCGCCAAGTGCATTACCTAATCCCAGACTTAACCCCCAGTACCAGTTTACATTTCCGGAAAGTATAAAAATTAGAAGTGCCGGAATTGTAAGAATGAATACTATGAAGACCTTGTGCATGTTAACGTAGATAAGACTGAAATGCATCAGTTTATTTAGTATTGCCATCAAAATAAATCCGATTCCGATCTGAATGAATCCTCCATATAAACCGACAACAACAAAAGTGAGAAAGAGTGGAATTGTGATTCTCTTATTTTCTGTATCATCGTTCTTTTTAGATTTTGATGCCGGAAAGATCATTGTAAGCGTAATCGCTATCATTATTATTCCAAGAATCGTATTGAACAATTCGTCGCTAATTTTGATTGCAACAAGAGCTCCGGCAATTGCACCGGGAAGCGTTATTAATGAAAGCTTCATACTCAGATTGAATTGCTGATATTGCGCTTTCTTAAATGTATAAACCGAACTTAGGTTCTGCATCAGAATTGCAATCCGGTTTGTACCGTTTGCCGTTGCAGAATCCAAACCGAGAAAAATTAATGCCGGAAGTGTAAGTGACGATCCGCCGCCGGCATTTACGTTTATTACTGCGGCAATTGCGCCGATTACAAAAAGAAGAAGGGAGGCAAGTATGTCGCTCAATTTTAATTATCCGGAAATTTTGAGAAGCAATCTAAAATAAATTAAAGAAAAATGTCGGCACAGATTTTAAAATCCGTGCCGGCACGATTTATTTCTTTGGAGTCCATTTAACAACTGAATTGTAAATCGGCTTAAGTGAATGTAAGTAATCGTATATTGATCCGAGGTCCTCAGCGGTCATGCCCGCATACATTGTCCATGGCATTGCAGTGTTATAGTCGTTCATATTTACAGGTGGAATTTGATGGCCGTCGGGATCCATAAATTTGAATCTTGCAATGAATTGTTCCTTTGTCCAGCTACCAAGCCCGGTGTTATTTTCTGGAGTTAGATTAGCGCTTTGCACAACTCCGCCCGGGAAATTGAATTCAGCACCGCCGGCAAAAGCTTTTTCAATTATATATTCACCCTTGACTGATTGAGTATGACAATCGAAGCAGCCGGCTAAGTTAGTTACGTATTCTCCATATTTAACAGGATTATTCTTATCCGGCTCAGATGATGGATGAAACGATTGTGGCGGAAGAGTCTTCACAATAAAGTTAAGTGGAAAATTTAAACTTCCCTCAGGCACTTTATTTTCTATCGGTTTAATTGATCTTAAATATGCAACAATTGAATAAAGATCCTCTGTGGTCATCTTATTATAATTCAGGTACGGCATTAAAGGAAAGAATGCATTCCCGCCTTTATTAACTCCGCAAGTGATTGCTCTCATTATTTCACCATCAGTCCAGTTGCTTAAGGAAGCTGGAGTAATATTTTTGGCATAGAGAGTTCCGGGAAAACCGATCTCCTCGCTGAACTTATCGCCACCCTTGCCCCATGTATCCGCAACCGGGGGACCGGAAAACTTTGACCAATCGCGTGTTGAATGGCAATCCATACAAACAGCAACATG
>JBBIHP010000092.1:0-11855 GCA_037446915.1 Ignavibacteria bacterium | reverse complement strand
GACACTAATGGTTATGTTAAAAATTATTATTTCAACATACCGGGAAAAGAAACATTGTTAATGGGATATATTTTCCACAAACGTGAAATGAAAAAGAAATTTCAAAGCATTCAGGGGGAAATATGAAAAAAATAACATTGCTTTTTGCGTCATTAATTTTCATCCTATCCAATTTATTATTAGCACAACCTAAAATTGAGTTCAAGCAGCTTTCAAAAATGGTTTACGACCGATTTGGAATGGGGTATTGTTCAGATGGCAATTATATATACGCAATTGGCGGCGGAACCGGTGGTCCTCCGGATATCCTTCGAAATGTTGAAAGGTATAATCCTTTAACAGATAAATGGGAATTAATTATTGAAGGATTAATGCCAAGAAGGTATTGTAATGCCGAATATGTTCCTTCAGAAAACAAAATTTATATTTTCAACGGTGAATACATCACAAAGTTTTCAAAAATACTCACTAAGTATGTAGAAGTTATCGACCTGAATACAAATACAATTACTTCCGGACCGGATAATCCATTCCCGGTTTGGAATGCCGGTTCTGCAGTCTGGGATAATAAAATCTACTTTTTTGGAGGTCAAAACCATTATGGTGTGACTAACGCATTTTATGAGTTTGATCCGGCTAAAGGAGAATGGAAACAGTTACCTGATTTACCGGGTTCGAGGCAAACGAGCGGAAAAATTGTTAATGGTGTTCTATATGTATTTGGTGGATTTGACGGTGTGCAAAGAATGAAAAGGGTTGATGCGTTTAACATTAGTGAAGGCAAATGGAGCAGACTCGAAGATTTACCATTCAGGATTTCATCTCATTCAACTTCTACAGACGGAAAAAACATTTGGCTGGTTGGCTCTTATGAGGATCTGGACTATCTCGCAATGTTTAACACTGAAACAAAAAAGCTAACCGTTTTCAATTCGAATATGACAAGGAGAAGACATGCCGGTTCAATTGCTATGGATGGTAATCTTTATATTTTTGGTGGCAATCAGAATGTTAGATCACTATCAGCATTAAGAAATACTGAAATTGCCAGTTTATTCGATTTTGAAAAATAATTTAGTACACCTCTACTCCTTGATTGACAACCCCCGAAAAGCGCCTTATCTTTTAAGGCGCTTTTTTTATGGAGGAATTTATAGTAGCTAGAATCTTTAAAATAGAAAGTAAAGATTTTTATTTAACTGATGATGACGGTAATGAAATCCGCTGTTCACTCCGTGGTAAATTCAAAAAAGAATTCGGGTTAAAAGCAGATAAACTTTATAAAATTGATATTGCTGCTGTTGGTGATATTGTTGAGTATGAAGTGAATAAAGATGGCAGCGGTGTTATTAATAAAATTCTTGCCAGGAAAAATCACTTATCCAGAAAGGTTCCAAAGCTTAGAGGCGCCGGTACAAGAGGCGAAAGATTGGAACAGGTTATTGCAACAAATATTGATAATCTTGTAATTGTCATGAGCTGGCAATTACCTGAATTCAATAACCGGTATCTGGATCGTTTGCTCGTTGCCGGTGAGAGTTCGCATATACCGGTCGTCATAGTAATTAATAAATCTGATTTAAGAAGTGAAATTGAATTCGAAAAATGGTTCAACCTTTACTCAAATATCGGTTACAAACTATTTGAAACAAGTGTTAAAAAGAAGATTGGAATTGATGAATTAAAAAACTTTTTAAATGGATCGGTTAATTTATTCTGGGGACAATCTGGCGTTGGTAAATCTTCCTTATTGAATTTTCTTTATCCCAATTTGAATTTAAAGACAGGTGAAATAAGTGCTTCAACATCAAAAGGTAAGCATACAACAGTTACATCATTACTAAAAAAAGTAAACGGAAACACTTACATAATTGATACACCCGGAATAAGGGAAATAGACCCGTATGGAATTAAAAAGGAAGACCTGGGGCATTTTTTTCTTGAATTTGTTCCGATACTAAATGATTGTAAATTCAACACGTGTACTCATCATCACGAACCGGGCTGCGCTGTAATAAAAGCCGTTAATGAAAACATAATTAGCAAAGAACGATATAGAAGTTATTTGAATTTGCTTGATACAATTGAAGAGGATATGAATTTCTAAAGTGATGCAACCTTCTTTTTCATCTGGTCAATAAATTGATTTACAACAATATCTGGTACACCATCCAGATGAAGGGATTGTAAACGCATATCGCACTGGTCGTTGATATAATCTATTAAAACAAATTTATGATTGTTTGTTAATGCTATCTCGGTTGAAAAGTAGTCTATTGAAGCAATTCTTGCCAGCCTAGCAGTAATTTTATTTAATTGATACAACTTATATCTATTAATTTGCTCTCTAGTAACAGGATGATAGATATGTGTATGGTCATCCCACCAGGTTGGAATTACTTTCCCAAATGCCCAGAATACTCTGAACCAAGCCCGTTTGTGGTCAATTTTTGCGGGATGAATTTTTTCCTGAATCAAATATTTTTCATTATGACTTTTAACCCGTTCATTTTGTATCTGTTCGATAGATGTTCCGTCTTTTACAACACCCTGCCCACCACCTGAAAAGATAGAGGGTTTAATTACAAAAGGAATTTTTAATTCATTCAATTCCTCTTGTGTAATTAACAGTGGATTACACTTATCAAAACGTTCAAGTATAATTGTTCTGGGCAGATTAAATTTTTTCCTAAATAATTTTTTATGGAAATATGCTTTATCTGTTACTTTTTTTGTCTTTTTATGAGGATTAATGATATAGGATTTTTTTCTTGTAAGCAGTTTAGTAATAATTTCAAATTCAGGATCTTCATCAGAAGCACGGTCCAGGTAAGCTTTAAAATAAATTTTTTTGTTACGCAAAAGATTAGCTACTTCACCAATATTTTGCTTGTAGATAATGAATGTTTTGTATCCGTTCTTCTGGAATTTTTTTTCAATCAGGTCTATGAACTCTGAGTCGTATTCCCAGGTATAAGAGATAGCTAAATCGAATATAAGCATATCTATTTGGATTTTTTCAAAATTAGGTAAAGTTTGTTATGCTTTCAATCTTTTGGCTTGTTAATCAGAACGTTTAAGACTATTTTTTCGTTCAAATTAAAGGATATTATGAAGAATAAGCTGATAATTTTCTCAATATTGCTATTGTTTGCAGCATGTTCCCGGGTTCAGGTTACGGATAGAGATTCTTCGGGTAAAAGTTACATTTCGAATGAGCGCACTCCGCAAAAAGTGGCTCAGGAAAGGTTTATCAATGGATCAATTCTGGAATTAAAAGGACAGATTCCCGAGGCAATCAATCAATATCTTGAAGCATTAAAGTATGATCCTCAACCGGGAATCTATTTCGCAATTGCAAAAAATTATTTTATAATAAATAAACTTTCTTCTGCATTAAACTATTCCAGAAAAGCGGCTAGACTCGATTCCTTAAATACCGATTATTTATTCTTACTTGCTAATATCTATTCAGCTTCCAGATTGGATGATTCATCAATGGCGGTTTATGAAAAAATAATTGCAAGCGATTCCAATAATTACGCTGCTTATTTCCAGCTTGCCCAGTTGAACGAAAAAAAACGTCCTAATTATTCGTTGACTATTTATAAAAAACTGATTGATGCTATTGGTCCTGAATGGAATATATTGATAAGAATAATTGACCTGAATGATCGGCTTGGCAATGTTGATGCAACAATAAATACTTTTGAAGAGCTCTTAAAATTGAACCCTTCAGATATCCGGTTACAGAAAGTTTTGATTGAATCGTACATGAAATCTAAAAAGTACGATAAAGC
Organism: Ignavibacteria bacterium; assembly: GCA_037446915.1. Taxonomy (GTDB): domain Bacteria; phylum Bacteroidota; class Ignavibacteria; order Ignavibacteriales; family Melioribacteraceae; genus DSXH01. Next base: position 8,055 of record JBBIHP010000092.1, on the reverse strand, counting down.
TAAAAGTCTAATTGATGAAGCTCTTGTAAGCTTTCCGGAAGATCTTAATCTCTATGAAACGAAAGGGAGTCTTTATATTCAGAATAGTGAGTGGGGAAATGCTTTTGAACAATATAAAAAATTAATTGAAAGCGACGAGATAAGTTTTGAAAATAAAATCAGTATTGGTTCAATCTTTCTGAATGGAGTTGAAAAAGATTCGGTTAATCTGCTTTATGCCGGTAAAATTTTTTCACAATTAGATAAAGATACTGCCGATTGGCAGGTTAAAGCTTATCTTGGCGAAATTGAACTGAAGTTGAAAAATGATTCTCTTGCAATTCAATACTTCAGGCAAGCGGCAAACCTTGCTGAATGGAATTCACAATTATGGATAAGATTGGGTGGCTTTTTATTCGATAGCGGAAGATATGCTCAGGTTATTGAACTGCTAAACAAAGCCGTTGAACTATTCCCGAATGACTTTGCAATTAATTTTATATACGGACTTTCATTATCACAGGAGAACAAACATAAAGAAGCCAAACTATTCCTTACAAAAGCCGCTAATATTAATTCATCCGATCTTACAGTTTTAACTGCGCTTGGATACACGTTAAATCAGCTTAAAGAATACGACGATGCACTTAAATATCTTAATAAAGCGCTATTACTACATTCTTCTGATATTCAGGTTCTTGGAATGACTGCACTTATTTACGATTCCAAAGAGGAATTTAATAAATCGGATTCTCTTTACACTTTAGCTATGCAAATTGATCCGGAAAATGCTTTGATACTGAATAATTTTGCATACTCGCTGGCAGAGCGGGGTGTCCGCCTTGATGATGCTTTAAAATGGAGTAAAAAAGCTGTTGAAAAGGAACCAGAAAATTCCTCTTACCTCGATACAATCGGGTGGATTTATTTCCGGCTGAATGAACTGGAAAAAGCTAAAATGTATATTGAAAAGGCAATAAAATATGATGAAGAAAACGGAACACTGCTGGATCATCTTGGGGACGTTTTCTTTAAATTAGGTAATAAAACTAAAGCTATTGAGTTGTGGAATAAAGCTTTTCAATTGGAACCGGAGAATTCTAAAATCAAACAAAAAATTGAAAAAGGTGAACTGTGAAAAAAAATATATTGTTAATTCTCTCACTATTATTTGTAATATTAATTGCGAGCAGTTGTGCACCAACAAAAACTATCCCCGCAGATAGAGTTTTATCTGCTGATAGGTTAATTAAAAAACTTGAAGCGAACAGAAGAAAAATTAAAACGTTCGAAGGTTCCGGGGTTATTAGTATTTCATCAGCACAATTAAATGCAAGAAGTACATTCCAGGTTACATTAAAGAAACCTGACACGCTTAAAATTTCTTTTTATGGACCGTTCGGTATAGATCTGGCACATGCATTAATTACTCCGCAAAATTTCCAGTTTTATGATGTAATAAACAATAATCTTTATCGCGGGCAGATGCGCGATGGAATTATTCAACGTGTTTTAAAAGTAGATTTCTCATTCGATGAATTAATTGATGCTTTAGCCGGTAGTGTAAATCTTACAGAAAAACTTCGGGTTGAACCCGATGGAATTTCAACAAGCGGCAATAATTATCTACTCTCTTATCTCGATTCTGCAAATAGTATAGAAAGAATTTTTAGTATTAGAAATGATGACCTGGCAATAAGCGAAAATATTATTAAAAAAACAGATGGTAAAATTCTTATGGAAGGGAAGTATTCCCGCTTCGGCAATTATGAAGATGTTCCGATACCAAATGAAATTAACATAAATGACATTGCTAACAAACAAAATCTTAAGGTTGAGTACCGTAAAATTTTTGTTAATAAAAACACTATTGGACTTAAGTTAGATATTCCTTCCGATGTTAAGATAATTGAATGGTAAAACTATCGAGAAATATTATACTTCTCTTAGCACTTTTCCCAATATCGGTTTTTCTTCAAACCGCTGATAGTATTAAGCAAAGAAATATTGAGCTCAGCAATATTAAGAATGAAATTTCCCGACTTGAAAATGATCTTAGAAACAAATCGAGAAGGGAAAGAGAATCAATTCAAACTTTGGAAAACATTAACAAACAGAAATTACTTCTTAATAAACTGATCTTTAATATTGTTGAAGAAGAAAAAGTTAAATCGAGAGAAATTGATGAAACTGAAAAACTGATTACTACGGTTGAAGGAAGGATAAAACTGCTAAAAGAAAAATACAGCAACTATATTGTTTGGGTATATAAAAATAGGGGATTGTCAATATTCAGGTTTTTGCTAAATACAGATTCATTTAATAAAACAATCAAACGCTACCGCTATTTACGTTACATTTCTAATCAAAACAAAAAAACACTCGATCAGTTAAAAAAGAGCAAAGAGGAACTAACACTCTTGATTCAACAACTTGAAAGAGAGCGAAGAGATAAAGAAATTCTGTTATCGCAGAAACAGAATGAACAGATAATTCTTAACGATAAAGAAAATGAGAGAAGAGAATTAATTTCTACTTTACGCAAAGACCAGAAAATGATTACTGCCGAAATTGAATCTAAAAGGCAAGCCGAAATACTTATTAAAAATATTATTGCAAGATTAATTGAAGAAGAACGTGCAAGGAAAGCAAAGCTTCTTGAGAAAAAACCCGGCGAGAAGATTGCTGTGCCGACTTACAATTACAGTAATTTCCAGAATTTTTCTGAGTTAAAGGGAATTTTAACCTGGCCTGTTAATCAAGGTAGTATTATTCGTAAGTTCGGAGAGAATAAAAATGAGCGGTTAAAGACAGTAACTTTAAATTACGGAGTCGATATTGCAGTAAAAGGGGATCAGAATATTTACTCGGTTGCAGAAGGAATTGTCTCTGCAATTGATTGGATACCCGGTTACGGCAGTATAATAATTATTACTCACAGAGATGAATTTAGAACTGTTTACGGACATATAGCTAATATTTCTGTTAAAGAAGGGGAAAAAGTTTCTGCCGGAAAGATTATTGGAATTGTAAACGAAAGTCTTGAGGGTAATATCCTCCATTTCGAAATATGGAATGAAAGGAATTATCAGAATCCGGAGGTGTGGTTAGTAAGTCGTTAATTAGTCGAATATTGAAAAAAACATGAAAAAAACTCATTTAGCATTAATAGCTTTTGTAAACCTCATTTTTTATTTACCAATAATTTTCTCCTCGTTAAAATTTTATGATGACGATTTTATAATATTCGCTTACATTAATAATAATCCAAGTTCACCTGTTATAACTGATCCTTCAGCTCAATATTTCCTTTTTATGCGACCATTAAGTTATTTCAGTTTTTGGATTGACTATACATTGTTTGCAGATAACTACATTGCTCTTAAATTTATAAACTTACTGATCCATATTTTTTTTATAGTTGTTCTTTATCTTACATTAAGCCAGATAAGTAAAAAATTCAATTTACCCGCTGATCCCAAAATCATTCTGTTGTTGTGTTTAATTATTTCCATTCACTTAGATTCATTATTGTGGATTTCGTTTATATGCAATAGGACTGAACAGTTAATGATTTTGTTCTATGCTTTGTCATTATTTTATTTTTTGAAATATATAGAAATGTCAAAAAGAAGTTATTTAATATTATCCTGTTTATACTTTCTTTTATCAGTATTATCAAAGCAAACGGGACTTCATTTACCTTTAATATTTTTGTTGTTTATTTATTATCTGTATTATACAAAAAAAACAATTTGGTTATTCAATAAAGAGCTTACTCGCTTTTTCATTTTTGCTTTTGCAATTATATTTCTTTCATCGATATTAAATTTGTACCTATACAAAAACCAAGTTAGCCTCCCCGAAAATTTATGGAAAAAACCATTAACTATATTTTCAATAATTATACATACTATAATTCCTCTTTATTCCAATTATATTCACAACTTCTTTATATTAAATAAAATTTATGCAATTATATTATTTTTCTTAGCATGCTCTATTATTTATCTTTCTATTTTATTTGTAAAAAAACGATATAAAATTAGTAATGAAAAGATCTTATTATTAATAGCTTTATGTATTCTAATATTTATCCCGCGAGTATTTGCAATTGGAAGTCAAAGGTTAAATGGTGTGATACTAGTTTGGTTCTCCATTTTGTTTTTGTTTATAAACAAGGTGATTAATTCTAAAAAGATTATCTATTCATTTCTTACAATTTCATTTTTATTCAACTTGTTTTCTTTCTATGTACGTGCCAACGATTTAATTGTTGGTGACAAATACAAAGAGCAAAATTTTTCGGATCTTGTTCAACACTTAAAAACTAATAGTGGTAAAACATTAATATTATGCTCCGATACTTATGACGTACTTCCATACAAGTATTATTATTATACTCAAAATGAGTTTGGCAAATTTAATCGCTTATTTACAGTTCCTATTTTTTACGAACCGATTTTAGTGAACCATGATTTGTCATTTTATAAAAAACGATTTCTGATAATAGAAAAGAAATTAGATAAATTTATATTAACTACTATTGATCCTCTTATTTATCTACTCATTTATGACAATGATGAAAATATTGATAGAATTAGGATACACAAAAAAGAAACAAGCGAATCCGGTCGTGGATTTAAAAAGATAGTATTTAGTATAACGCCTGAATTTCAAAAACAGTTTGAAAATATCATTTATTTTGATGGGTTAGATTGGGTTGATATTAAATGATTTCTATTATTATGCCCACATATAATTGTGCTGCATTTATTAGCATTGCTATTAAGAGTATTCTTCTTCAGTCTTTCCCAAAATATGAATTGATTATTATTAATGATGGATCGACGGATGACACAAGGTCGGTAATTAAAAATATTAATGACAGCAGAATAAAATATTTTGAAAAAGAACACAGCGGACTGGGAGAAAGCATTGATTTCGGAATTCAAAAAGCCAATTATGATTTAATTGCCCGAATGGATGCAGATGATATTGCTCATCCTCAACGACTTCTCAAGCAGTTTAATTTTATTTCTACCCAAAAGGATGTTGATGTTTTGTCTAACTGGTATGCAGCATTTAATAATAGCGGAATTCGGTACCTTGTTCAAAGAAGTGTTAACCATAAAGAAATTCTCAAAAACTTTTCTCTCTATTCTGATGTTTGTCACCCTTCGGTTCTTATTAAAAAAAAATCACTTGAATACCTTAACGGGTTTAAGGTGGAATTAAAATATGATCCTTTCGGAGATTATGTTGTTTGGTTAAGAAATAAATCCAGACTCAATTTTTATAACCTTCCTGAAGTATTACATTTCTATAGAGAGCGAAACGACTCTTTAAGTAATGAAGCACTGGCAAATCGAAGAAATATTATTTATGAAATACAAAAACCATATTACGAGAAAAGCTTAAACAGAGAATTTCAACTTTCGGCAATAGAAGAACTTGCAGCACGTGGATGGAGAGAGTATTTATATGGAGATGTTAACAAATCATTTTATTACTGGCGTAAACTGAATATCAGGTTAATTCAATATCCATCTATAATTGCTGCAACTGCCGCAAGAATATTACCAAAAAAGGTTTTCCAAAAACTATATGGTAAGAGAATACCCGATAGGATAAAATACTTAATGAAATATTTTTCCTCTTTTGAGCAAAGCGTAATAAAAGAATTTAGAAAGACATTGAATGAAATAGAATGTTTTCACTAAAACTAAGATATCTTAAAAATCTTGCCGATTATCTCTCCAGCAACAAAAAGTATGCGCTCCTTTACGCTGACTTTAATGTAATTAATTACTTATACAAATCAGATATTCAAAATGATAATCCCGATATAATCTTCTATCCTGATTCTACAGCTGTTTTTGCAGCAATTAATTTCTCAAAATATTCTAAACATAAACGGCTGGTAAGTACCGATCTACTGGATCAATTATTAATTGACTCAACCAACTCCGGTTCAATTCTCTTTTTCTTCGGAAACTCCGAATCAGTCTTAGAAAAAATGAACGAACGATTGAAACATCTTTACCCTTCAATACGAATCGGCGGTTTCTATAATGGTTACCGTTATTCTGATAATGAAGTTGTAAAAATGATTAATGATTGCAATACTGAAATACTGTTTGTCGGACTTGGAGTCGGGCGTCAGGAAAAATGGATTATGGAAAATTTCGATAAACTTGATTGCAGATTAATAGTATCATGCGGCGGTTGGTTTAATTTTTTATCCTGTAAAACAGTTCGTGCACCATTGTTTATCAGAAAATTGCATCTTGAATGGCTCTATAAAATATTCACAGATTTCAATCGGATCTGGAAAAGGTATCTTTTAGGGGTCCCTAAATTTTTTTACAGAATAATTACGAAAAAAATCCGTTTAGAATTAATCACATCGGAAGAAAAATGAAAGTACTGTTTGTGAATGAATATACTTTGAAACAAGGTGGTGTTGATAAAATAGTTGATATGGAAATTGCTGCTTTACAAGAAAAAAATTGCGACGTAGAATTATTCCCGGTTTATCATAATAAATTAATCACAGCAAATGGAAATATTAACTTTACTGGAATATTAAAAACATATCTCCTAACTCTCGGAAAGTTGCAGAATTCAATTGATTTGTTCAAACCCGATATAGTTCACTTTCATAATATTTATCCTCTTCTTGGTTCTCCGATCTGGAAAAATCTTCGAAAAGGTAGCTCAAAATTTATTCTTCATCTTCACAACTATTATCCATTTTGTATTAATTCATTTTTTTTCAGGCGGAATAATTTATGCACCTTATGTAAGGAAGGTAATAGTCTGAAATATGGGATCATTAATAAATGTTACAATCATTCACTTCCATATTCAATCGCTGCTTCATTTACAAAAGTAAAACCAATGCAATGGGTAAATCTTATAAAAATAATTGATCACTTTATTGGTGTAAGTAATTTCATCTGTCAAAAGTACGTGGAATTCGGAGTTGAGTACAAAAAAATCTCAACTGTTTATAACTTTGCAAAACCAATTGACACTGCTGAACAAATCAAAGGTGAATATATACTCTATCTTGGGGATGTTGTAGATGCTAAAGGAATTGAAATTATTTGTGAAGCTGCATTAAGGTTACCACTGATGAATTTTGTGATTGCTGGTGACGGGCGCGACTTCCATAAATACATCTTATCTTATAGGAACGCTGGTAATATAACATTTACAGGTTATGTGGAAGGCGAAGAGAAATCCAAACTAATTTCAAACTGTAGATTTGTTCTGCTCCCTTTTTTATCATGGGAATCATTTGGAATTGTAATCCTTGAAGCATATAATTATGGCAAGCCGGTATTAACATCGGGAATGGGGGGAAGTTCGGAATTAGTTGTAGATGGTAAAACCGGAATTATACTGGAAAATCTTAATTATGATTTTGTATGCCAAAAGATTAATGAATTCTGGAAACTTCTTGAATCAAACGATTCTTATTTTTATGATTGTCTGCAGTTATCCCGAAAATATGATATTGAAAATCATACACAGAAACTTTTAGATATATATAGGAAAATTTCCGTTGAATAATCTAATCAGGATTATTTTTGGATTTTTCATATTATCCATTACAGTTCCAGTATCGGCTCAGATAATTCTTCAGGATTATGAAGAAGGAGCTAACTTTATCAGGTTAGTTCTAACATTAGATGACATAACCTTGCATGGTAAGAAAAGTCAACAAGGATATTTTGATGAATCTAATCCCGGTAAGTTCAGTTTACCTAAAAGAACAATTTTTATTGCTGTCCCGGTAAATAATAATTTTACAATTAACTCTTCTATTTTGCAAAGTAAGCAGTTCGCTTTTAATCTTGGATTGAATCCGCAAGTTCTAAAAAGCAGCGATACTACCTTCTCTTATAATTATTCACCAGATTTTTATTATGAACAATCAAATTCGGATATTGTTAAGTTTTGTGGGTACCAGACTATTGAAAAATACCATTGTGCAGAGCTGCAAATAGAACAATTTACTTACAATGTTTCTTCACGGCTAATAAATCAGGTTGAAAAAATTGAGTT
>JBBIHP010000091.1:0-11942 GCA_037446915.1 Ignavibacteria bacterium | reverse complement strand
CGGATAGAATTGTTAAAATAACTTCTCTGCCATCCCCGCTTGTTCTTGCAACTTTTACTTTACCATTAACAATAACAAAAAGTGCAGTACCAACTTCATCTTCCATTAGAATTACGTCATTCTTTAGATAATTTTTTCTTGTACCTATTTTTTCAATCTTCTCGATTGTTTCTAAAGGTATCTCAGAAAAAATTGGAACATAAGCCAAAAATTCTGATGAGGGCATCTTAACCTCTAATAAATTTTCTCTTAATAAAATAAAGGAATGTTCTAATGCAAGATAAACTTTTCCAATTAAAGGGACAATGGTTTAATTTTTTATAGTGCTCAATCATTTCAAATTGATACTTCATGGTCGAATTTCTATATTTGCGGATAGAATTCTAAATAAAATAGTATTGGAGGAAGGAGAAATGGCAGTAAAAATAGGAATCAACGGATTCGGTAGAATAGGCAGATTAGTTTTCAGCGCTCTAATTAATAAAGGTCACCTTGGAAAGGAAGTTGACGTTGTTGCACTTGTGGATGTTAGTACAGACGCTAAGTATTTTGCTTATCAGTTAAAATATGATTCAGTTCATGGAAAATTTAATGGAACAATCGGTAGTGAAAAGAGTGATCCATCTCTTGAAGCCGACGATGTATTGATTGTAAATGGTAAAAAAATTAAATGTGTACTTGCACAAAAAGATCCTTCACAATTACCATGGAAAGAATTAGGTGTTGATATTGTAATTGAAGCTACCGGAATATTTAATGATAGTGAAAAAGCAAAAGGACATTTAACTGCAGGTGCTAAAAAAGTATTACTTACAGCTCCGGGTAAAGGTGATGTTAAAACAATAGTAATGGGCGTTAATGATAATGAATATGATCCGGCAAAACATAATATTATTTCAAATGCATCTTGTACAACTAATTGTTTGGCTCCGGTTGTTTATGTGTTGCTTAAAGAAGGTATCGGTATTGAAACCGGATTAATGACAACAATTCATGCTTATACAGCTACACAAAAAACAGTTGACGGTCCATCTAAGAAAGATTGGAGAGGCGGTAGAGCTGCTGCAATTAATATCATTCCATCTACAACAGGTGCAGCAAAAGCAGTTGGTGAAGTTCTTCCGGAAACAAAAGGCAAACTTACTGGTATGTCTTTTAGGGTTCCGACGGCTAATGTTTCTGTTGTTGATTTAACTTTCCGTTCCTTAAGGGAAACATCTATTCAGGAAATTGATGACCTTTTGAAAAAAGCTTCAGAAACTTACCTGAAAGGTATTTTAGGATATTCAAATGAAGAATTAGTCTCAACAGATTTTATCCATGATGACAGATCTTCTATTTACGACTCACTGGCAACAGTACAGAATAATTTAAAAGGTGAAAAGAGATTTTTCAAAATTGTTTCCTGGTATGATAATGAATGGGGATATTCTTGCCGCGTTGTTGATCTGTTACTAAAGATAATTAAGTAGTTCTCAATATTATTTGCTAAGACGCAGATTCTTATTGAGACTGCGTCTTTTTTTATATCATATTTGAATGATTACGGAGGAATAAAATGAAAAAATTAAGTATCGACAAAGTTGACGTTAAAAGTAAAAGAGTATTAGTACGTGTCGATTTTAATGTTCCGCTTGATGAAAATCTGAAAATTACAGATGATATCAGAATTACATCGGCACTACCAACAATCAAAAAAATTATTGATAAAGGCGGAAGAACAATTTTAATGAGCCATCTCGGAAGACCGAAGGGTGGTCCAAATCCTAAATATAGTTTGAAACCGGTTGCAGTTAGATTGGGTGAATTATTACAGATGGATGTTAAATTTGCCCCGGATTGTATTGGAGATCAGGTAAAAGCGATTGTAAATTCCTTAAAGGATGGTGAAGTTCTTCTTCTTGAAAATCTTAGATTTCATGCTCAGGAAGAAAAGAACGATCCTGAATTTGCAAAACAGCTTGCTGAACTTGGCGATGTATATATTAACGATGCTTTCGGGTCTGCACACCGTGCTCATGCTTCTACAGAAGGAGTAACAAAATTTATCAAAACATGTGCATCAGGATATTTGATGCAGAAGGAACTCGATTATCTTGGCAGCGCTGTTACAAATCCTGTTAGACCGTTTACAGCAATATTAGGCGGCTCAAAAATTTCTGGTAAGATTGATGTGATTGAAAATCTGCTTCCAAAAGTAGATTATTTATTGATCGGCGGCGGAATGGCTTATACCTTTTATAAAGCTATGGGTTATGAAATAGGCACATCTTTACTTGAAGCAGAAAAACTTGATCTTGCAAAAGAAGTTCTCGAAAAGTTCAAGAATTCCAATGCTAAGGTTTTACTACCAAAGGATAATGTTGTTGCCGCAGAATTCAAGAATGAGTCTCCTTCAACTGTAGTTGATGCTGATAAAATTCCATCGGATAATATGGGGCTGGACATCGGTCCGAAAACTATTGAAGAATTTAGAAATGTTATACTATCCAGCAAAACAATAGTCTGGAACGGTCCACTCGGTGTATTCGAGTTTGATAATTTTGCAGCCGGTACAAATGAGATTGCAAAAGCACTTGCAGAGGCAACTTCTAAAGGTGCAGTTACAATAATTGGCGGCGGCGATTCTGCTGCAGCTATTAGTAAAGCCGGACTTGATGATAAAGTATCCCACGTTTCTACAGGTGGCGGTGCTTCACTTGAATTTTTAGAAGGGAAAGTTCTGCCCGGTGTGGCTGCATTGAACGACGATAATTAATTACAAATCAACAGGGCAAGATCGTTTTATAAAAATTTTTTTGATCTTGCTCCTGTTCTTAATCGATTTTAAGTATCCCTTTCAATTAATTGTAAAATGATTTAATTTTCCAACCAATAAACTACAACAGGCAACTTAATGGGCTACGATTCAAGAGATTATTATAGACCATCGGGATTTGGAGGTTTCACTTTTTTCCCGCCGATAATAAAGAACTTATTAATTATAAATGTTGGAGTCTTTGTACTCCAGCTTATATTCGATAACCTGATGTTTGGCGGAGTTCCGGGATGGTATTTTCTAAATAAATATTTTGCTTTAAACCCGCTAACCGGTTTTGATGTAATGGGTAAACCATTCAATTTCCAGATCTGGCAAATTATTACTTATCAATTCATGCATGCGGATTTTATGCATATCCTTTTTAACATGTTTATGCTCTGGATGTTTGGAATAGAAATAGAACATATAATGGGTAGCAGAAAATTTTTATTTTTTTATCTTCTCTGCGGAATTGGCGCCGGTCTTTTGCATGTTCTGTTTGCGCCGTTTTTATCGGATACACTTGCTTATACAATAGGTGCTTCGGGTGCTGTATTCGGTGTTATGATTGCCTTTGCTATGTTTTTCCCTGATCGCTATATTTTTATCTATTTTCTAATTCCGATTAAAGCAAAGTACCTTATTGCTATTTTAGTTGTTTTCGAATTTCTATCGGTAAATGAACCATCGGTTGTTGCACACTTAGCTCATATAGGCGGCGCTCTTACAGGATTTATTTTCCTGTTATTGGATAAGAGAAATAATTTCAGTTTTAATACATTCCTAAATACTTTTAAAAAATCAAAATCATTTGATTCTTATGGAGGATTCCGCAATTCACGTTTTTCTAGACCGAAGAATGATGATGAAATTGAAGATGCAAAATTCTACGATATGAATAATTCGAAAAAGGATGAGATAATTGTAACCCAGGAGGAAATTGATAGAATATTAGATAAAATTAGCCAAAGTGGATATCAAAATTTAACCGAACGTGAAAAGAAAATTTTATTTGAAGCCAGTAAGAAAAAGTAAATCTGCATTCTTTATTTTTTTTCTGTTGATAATTCTTGCCTGTGCACAGAAAAAAATAAATGAAGAAACTGCTATTAAAGTTTACGTTGAGAATATAATTGTTGAAGAAAAATATTCGAGTGCTCCTGATTCAATAAAATATTACAAGAACAAAGTCTTCACAAAATACAATACTACTGAAGATGGGTTTAAAGATTTTATGCTGAGTCTGGGTAATAATACCGAAAGATGGAATAATTTTTTTAGGAAAGCAGATACATACCTTATTGAATTAAAGACAAACCGGGTTATCGATTAGTTTTACTTCTTGCAAGTGCAATTCTTAATAACGAATAACTAATTTTATTATTTAATGCCTCCTTCAATTTTTTTATATCGGTTATTCCTTCATTAATTTTTAAATTTATTTCAGATAACTGATTCTTATCATAAAAGTAATCAACTTCTAAATCGGGAATCGCGGCTAATAATGTTTCTATCTGCAAAGATAAAAGTGTATCCGAGAGTTTGGTTAATTTACAAATGTCTTCCAGTGAATATCTCTTCCTAATCAATTCTAAAGTAGGCAGAATATTTTCGGGTAGTTTCTTCTTCCTTATCATTTCTTTAAGAGAGGAATCGGACTGGCTTTCTTTAATTGTAGCCAATATCTGCTCGCCGATTTTGTTGAACATCCTCTGACTAAATCCTTCAATCTCGAGTAGCTCCGATATTGTTACCGGTTTCTTTTTTACAATCCTGAGTAATATATCATCTGCGCAGATTAATTGAGCCGGCTGATTATATTTGGATGATGCTTCTTTTCTAATATGCCTTAGCATGTTAAATAACTGAAGCTCATTCTCGAAGTTTAAGTTGGTTTTACCGGGAATATCGGTTTCAAAAGGTTCTATTACGGCTAACTCGATTAATCCTTTTTTGGAAAATATTTTTTTCTCTTCTTTTAATTTGGTGATAACACTTTCAATCTCTTTCTTTGAGAAGTGATTGCAAGAACCGGAAGCAGCAAGAAGTTTATTCTCATTTGATTTGCCGGATAGAATACTAACAATTGTATTTTTTGAATAAGCGATATTTGATTCTTTCAATAAATCGATTATGTGCTGCTCAATAAATTCTGAATGATTACCGTGTAAGAAAGTACCGGTACAGATATCACATTTACCGCATTTATAATCATCATTTATTTGTCCAAAGTATTCCAAAATATATTTGAATCTGCATTTGTTTGTATCAATAAATTTAATCATTAACTCGAGCTTTTTGCGGCTATTTTCTACAAGATTTTTTGTTCTTTCGCAATTCAGTTTTAAATCATCAATTTTAATCCTTGCTCCAATCAATTTGACTGCCGGAAAAATAGAAGGACTATCATACTTAATTATACCGGACAAACTTAATGTTGTTAAAATCCCGATAATACTCTCAATACTTTCATCAAGTAGATTAGAAAGACGCGATAGATCTAAAAAAGTGCGGGATGTAAAAAACGTACTTCCATATTCACGTGTCAAAATAAGAAGCAAATCCTTTGCATCGTTATTATCTAACTTCTTGATATAGTTCAGTAAATATTTCGGTTCAAAAAGTGACTGAACACTATGCTTCTTATTATCAACCGCCTGTAACAGGTAACCGGAATCTGAAAGAATTTTTATAGATGAATCCATCAGTCCTTTTGTAACACCTTTTGATTCAAGAAAAGAACTCAAATTGTTGTCAAGTGGGATCTCTTTATTATAACTGTTCCCCAGTGCAATTGATGAGTAATCGCAAATAGCATTATATACAATTTCAATTTGTTCTCTTGCCGGATAGGAATTTTTAATAAAATATTCCTGAATCATTTTATCGTTGTCGTCATACAAAAGGTAAACATTAGAGTCGGAACCATCGCGCCCGGCTCTTCCTATTTCCTGGTAATAATTCTCTATATTAGCGGGCAATTGAAAATGGATAAGCGTTCGAATATCACTTTTATCAATCCCCATTCCGAAAGCATTTGTAGCTACAATTAATTTTACACGGTTCTTTTGAAAATCATCCTGAATAATTTTCCTGAGTTCGGATGTAATACCGGCGTGATAATAAATTGCTTCAATTCCCTTTAATCTAAGAAATTCAGTTACTTCCTCGGATGCTTTTCTTGTAGCTGTATAAATTATTCCCGGTAATTGATTCTGTTTAATTAAGTCGTAAATCTTTTCTTTTTTGTTTTTTGTCTTTATTACATTCAGCTTAAGATTCTCTCTCTCAAATCCCTTAATAAATATTTCAGGTTCATTCATTCCAAGCTGAGCAATAATATCATCCCTTACATCTAAAGTTGCAGTTGCTGTAAAAGCAGAGATTGATTTGAATCCAATTAAATCTGCAAAGGATTTTATTTTTCTGTAACTCGGTCTGAAACTATGACCCCATTCGCTAATACAATGAGCTTCATCTACAAAAAGGTAAGCTGGTTTTAAGTTTTTAATCGACTCGCAGAATTGAATATTGTTTAATTTTTCTGGTGAGACGTATAGGAGTTTTAATTTACCATTCGCTATTTCTCCTAAAATATTTACTGTCTCTCTGTAGTCTAAAGTACTGTTAATAAATGCTGCAACTTTTTGATTCACGTTAATCGAATCGACCTGATCTTTCATTAATGCAATTAACGGTGATATAACAACGCTGAATGAATTGGAGATTAGAGCCGGTATCTGGTAACAAATCGATTTTCCGCCACCGGTTGGTAAAACCGCCAATACATTTTTACCACTCATAATTGAGGTGATAATTTCTTCCTGTCCTGGACGGAATTCATTATATCCAAAAAAAATTTTTAATTTATCCTGTGAAGTCAATTATTTTAGTCCGACTTTTTGAATCAATTAATTCTTCGCGTCAAAAAATATAAATAGTAAACTAAACTTGCTTAAATGCTTGTAGTTATACGGCAAGAATGCAGAAATTATCTGTGTAGAAAGAGATTACTTGTGAATTAGTTGTATCCCATTCTCAAATATGGCTGTTATTATTACTATTTATAATAATTTTACTACACAATATTTTTAAAAATGGTCTTAAACAGGTTTTTGATTGTGGTATAATATTTGTCTTATTCAATGATTCAATACACGGATTTAGATATTTTTACAAACAGAAAACATTAAATAAAGAAATAGAGAGAAAAAAATGCCGGAAGAAAAATTAAAATTAGAGGATTTGCTTGGAAGTGTTCAAAGAGTAGATGAAACAGAGCGAATTGATTTTGTAGCAATTATTGGCGGCGGTTTAATGGGACAGGGGATTGCTCATACTATAGCGTCTGCCGGACTTGATGTTCTTATAGTTGAAGTGGATGAGGAGCATATAATCAGGTCCCGGGAAAATTTAAGTACAAGTATGGAAAGAGAAATTTCGAGATGGTCTATGACGCAGAGCGAAATGAAATCTATACTTAGCAGAATTAAATGGACGGTTGAAATTGCAGATGTGGTAGAATGCGAATTGATAATTGAAGCTGTTGATGAGGATTATGACCTGAAAATGAAAATCTTTAAGTCGCTCGATAAAATTGCCCGACCGAATACAATTTTTATCTCCAACACTTCTACATTAAGTCTTACAAAAATTGCCGAGGTTACTAATCGTAGAGACAAAATTATCGGTATGCATTTTCTAAATCCTGTTCCTAAAGTTCCTCTCGTAGAACTTGTAAGAGCACTTGAAACATCAGATAAGACTGTTGAAATAATTAAGAAATTTGCTTCAAAGATTGGCAAGAAAGCTATACCTGTTTATGAATATCCCGGATTTATTACCACACGTGCAATTGTTCCGTTGCTTAATGAAGCTATGCATATCTTGCTGGAAGGAATTGCAACTGCCGAGGATATTGATACTGCAATGAAATTAGGTTATAATTTTAAAACCGGTCCCCTCGAAATGGCAGATTCAATGGGACTTGATGAAGTTCTTGCATGGATGCAAACTTTATGGGATACACTCGGTGAACCGAGATATAGACCAAGCCCGATTCTTCGTAAACTTGTTCGTGAAAGAAAGCTTGGTAAGAAAACCGGCGAAGGATTTTTTAAGTATGATGCTGATGGAACAATAATTCATTAAAAGTTGAGGAAGAAATGAAAGTCCTAGTATTGAATTGCGGAAGCTCGTCAATTAAATATCAATTTATTGATACGGTTACAAAGACAGCTCTTGCTAAAGGTATGGTTGAAAGAATCGGAATGTCGAGTGCTGTATTAACTCATCAACCGCTTGATAAAGAGAAAATAAAAATTGTAGGTGAAATTTTAGATCATTCGATTGCTATTGAATATGTGATTGCTGTTCTCCTTAGTCCTAATCATGGTGTTATAAAAGACAAGAGTGAAATTGATGCAGTAGGACATCGTGTTGTTCATGGTGGAGAAACATTCTCTGGCTCTGTTCTGATTACCGATCAGGTAATGAAAGCGTTGAAAGATAATATTGAACTTGCACCTCTTCATAATCCGCCAAACATTAAAGGTATTCAGGCAACAAAAGAACATTTGCCCAATACACCTCAGGTTGGTGTGTTCGATACATCATTCCATGTAAAGATGCCACCACATGCTTTCCTTTATGGAATTCCATACGAACTGTATAAAAAGTATAAAATACGCCGTTATGGATTTCATGGTACATCACATCGGTACGTATCAAAACGCGCATCAATTATGCTTGATCGCCCATACGAAGATTTAAAAATTATCACAGCACATCTGGGTAACGGGTGCAGTATGGCTGCAGTTGATCATGGACACTCGATCGATACTACTATGGGCTTCACACCATTGGAAGGATTAATAATGGGTACGAGAAGCGGTGATATGGATCCTTCTGTTATTCTTTATATAATGGCCAAAGAAGGATTGTCTTTATCAGAAGCAAATACATTATTAAATAAACACAGCGGATTAATTGGAATAAGCGGTGAAAGCAGCGATATGCGCGAAATTGAAGAAGCTGTTGCAGAAGGAAATAAAAAAGCTAAATATGCTTTCGATGTTTTTACTTATCGAATTAAAAAATATATCGGAAGTTACACTGCTGCTATGGGTGGGTTGGATGCCCTTGTATTTACCGGAGGAATTGGCGAGAATTCTGTAAAAGTTAGACAGGATGTTTGTGCTAATATGGAATTTCTGGGGATCAAAATTGACCAATCAAAAAATGAAAATGTAAAAGGTGAAACAGAAATTTCAACACCGGATTCTAAAGTAAAAGTATTGAGAATCCCGACAAATGAAGAACTTGTTATTGCTTTAGATACACAACAGATTGTAGGCGAGGAACTTTCTTCACTAAAATCCGCAAGCTCTAACTAAATCAAAACTTAATTTCTGAGAGGCTGTCTTAAAAGTAATTGTTCAATAAAAGAATCTGCGAATATCTATTAAATCAGTTTTATCCGTGTGCTATTTAATAATACATGATTACTTTTAAGACGACCTCTTTTTTTATCGTATAAAATCTTATTTTATATCACTCATTTAATCTGAAAAATAATTATGGACTTTAATTTATTCTTACTTACATTTATTCCGCTATTTGTTGCAATTGATATTATCGGAACAACACCAGTTTTTCTTGGATTTACCGAAGGGATCTCTCATTTTCAAAGAAGAAAACTAATTTATGAAGCTTGTCTTACTGCTTTTATAGTCGCCCTTGGTTTTCTGTTTGCCGGTAAAGCTGTGTTAAGATTTCTTGGAATTACAATTAACGATTTTAGAATAGCGGGTGGACTTGTTCTCCTGATTCTTAGTATCAATGATATTTTATCGTCATCGGAAAACCGCAGAAACCCTCATACCAATATTGGTATCGTTCCACTTGGTATTCCTTTGATTATGGGTCCCGCTGCATTAACCACTATTTTAATTCTGAACGATAAATACGGTTTTCTCCCAACCATTACTGCTATGCTGGCAAATTTTATAATAATCGTCTTAATTCTTGTAAATGCTAAATGGTTAACCAGAGCTTTAGGCGAAGGGGGATCGAAAGCATTCGCTAAAATTGCTTCTCTCTTTCTTGCTGCTTATGCTGTAATGATGATAAGAGAGGGAATTACTAATGTAATAAACTTGCTTTGAGGTGAATTATGGAACTACATCTTAAAGGTAAAACTGTTTTAGTAACAGCCGCAAGCCTGGGAATTGGAAGAGCAACAGCAGAACTGTTCATCAAAGAAGGTTGTAAAGTTGCTATCTGTTCAAGAAATAAAGAAAATCTTATTAAAGCAGCTCAGGAAATTAAATCACTTTATTCACAGGAGCCGATGTGGATTGTCTGCGATATTGACAAGATAGCCGATATTGAAAATACTGTTAATGTGGTAACAAAAAATTATGGTGATATTGATATACTTGTAAATAATTGCGGTGGTCCAATCCCGGGTTTTTTTGAAGATTTGTCCGATAATAACTGGCAGGATGCTTTTGATCAGATTTTAATGAGTGCAATTAGATTCACCAAATTAGTTCTGCCGGGCATGAAATCTAAAAACTGGGGAAGGATAATCAATATTACATCATTATCAGTAAAACAACCTGTTGATAATCTTATCCTTTCGAATTCACTAAGAAGCGCTGTAACAGCTTGGGCTAAGACAATTAGTAACCAGGTGGGTAAGTATAATATTACGGTTAATAATGTAGCACCGGGTTATACACTTACTGCCCGGTTGTATGAACTTGCAGTTAATAGAGCAAAACTAAGCGGAGATTCTCATGAACATGTTCTTGCCTCTATGGCTAATGATGTTCCGATGAAAAGATTAGCACGCCCCGATGAAGTCGGTTCTTTGATTGTCTATCTTGCATCCGAACAAGCCGGTTTTATTACCGGTTCAACTATTGCAGTTGATGGGGGAGTTATTAAGGGAACTTCATAATTGAAAATGGAGAATGGAGAATTGAAAAGTGAGAAATATGAATGTGAACTAAGAATTGATGAAAGTGTTCGAAAAAAATATTGCATATGAAAATCCGATTCTAGAAAAGAGTTTTAAATTCGGCGTTAGAATTGTAAAGTTTTATTTAGTCCATGTCAAAAATTAATATCATCTTAATGATATTTTATAACAATTATTAAATAGTGGTACTTCAATCAGTGCAAATGTTGCTGAATCTCAGGAAGCAACTTCAAAAAAAGATTTTATAAATAAACTTTCTATTGCATTAAAAGAAGCCAGAGAAACAGAATACTGGTTAAAATTATTAAAAGAATCTGATGTAATAAATGAAAAAGAATTTATAAGTTTAATCCATGATTGTGTAGAGTTGATCAGATTATTGATCTCAATCATAAAAAAAATAAAAGAGAATTAATTTTCCATTTTCAATTTTCAATTCTCAATTGTCTTTCTTCCTCAAAACAGAGGACAATATGAAAAAAGAAATAGAGTTAGTAATCCCACCAAAATTTATTAACGATTACAACTATCTTCATTCTTCCTCAGCCCAAAAATTACGGTTAGCTGACGAAGAAATTTCTGCAGTTCAAATAATCCGCAGATCTGTTGACGCAAGAAGTAAAAATCCGGTTTACAGGGTAAAAGTAATTGTCTATGTAAATGAAAAACCAAAGGATATTTACAATAGAATTGATTTCAAACCGGTTAGCTCTGATAAAAAAATAATTATTGTTGGATCCGGTCCGGCCGGTATGTTTGCAGCTATGCGATTAATAGAACTGGGTATTAAGCCGGTAATTCTTGAAAGAGGTAAAGATGTACAATCCCGACGGAGAGATTTGCGCTCAATTCAACAGGAAGGAATTGTCAACCCCGATTCAAATTATTGCTTTGGCGAGGGTGGAGCGGGGACTTACAGCGACGGTAAACTTTATACACGTTCTACAAAACGAGGTGATGTAAATAGAATTCTTTCACTACTAGTTCAGCATGGAGCTCAACAGGAAATTTTAATTGATGCTCATCCGCATATCGGTTCTAACAAGCTTCCAAAAGTTGTTGCTTCAATTCGCGAAACCGTTCTTAATTGTGGTGGCGAAATTCATTTCAATTCCAAAGTGAGAGATCTTGTAATTTCTAATAATTCTCTACGTG
>JBBIHP010000090.1:0-12096 GCA_037446915.1 Ignavibacteria bacterium | reverse complement strand
GGTAAGACAAGAATACTCGGTTGTGTTGAATCGAGACGCGGTGATGGAGGATTTGGATATACTGATGAAGAGTATTCTGTTGGTGAAAAGAAAACCCGCCTCACTAAAATCTTTACAGAAATGTGCGGCTCAATAATAAATATTCCACTTATAAAAGATCATGGAACAGCGGGTTTTACAGGAGCGCTAAAAAACCATTACGGAACAATTAACAACCCACGTGAATTCCATTCAAACAATTGCACTTCACCCGGAATACCTGAAGTTAATACGATTCCAATCATTAAAAAGAAACAGAAACTTATTATAACCAATGCCCTTTCATGTGTATTCAATGGTGGTCCGCGCTGGGATAGAAAATTTATGTGGAACTACGGCGGAATATTAATCGGTACCGATCCTGTTGCAATCGATACTGTTATGTTTAACATAATCAATGAAAAGAGAAAGTCAGAAGGGATGTCTCCTATTTCGGAAAATGTTGCAAAGCATATCCGGCTATCACAAGAACTTGGTCTTGGTACAAATAATATGAATGAAATTGACCTTATTGAAATAAGCTGACTTAATAAATAGTGAGGAGATGAAATGAAAAGTATTTTCACCTTAGTTTTATTATTTCTTATGTGCACAATATTGAAACCGCAAACAAATTTTGAGAACGATATTATTAAAACAAACTCAGGTGATTTAAAAATTACTTTTATTGGCCATGGAACGTTGATGTTTGAATTCAATAATTTGATTATTCACATTGACCCGGTGAGCAGATACGCTGATTACACAAAACTTCCTAAAGCTGATTTAATTTTGATAACTCATCAGCATGGCGATCATCTCGATTCTCTTGCAATTGAGGCAATCAGAAAAAACAGTACAGTTTTATATTGCAACCGGGCAAGTCATCCGAAAGCACAGTTCGCGACGGTTATAGAAAATGGTGAGTTTGCAGAATTACGGGGAATTGAAATTGAAGCTATTCCGGCATACAACATTGTAAACAAAAGAGATAATGGTGCGCCGTTTCATCCTAAAGGTGAAGGGAATGGCTATGTATTAACATTCGCCGATAAGAAAGTTTACATTGCCGGTGATACAGAAAATATTCCTGAAATGAATGACCTTAAAAATATAGATGTTGCATTTCTGCCTATGAATCTTCCTTACACAATGACACCGCAAATGGTTGCTGATGCGGTTAATACGTTCAATCCAAAAATTCTTTATCCTTACCATTTCGGTAAATCGAATGTAAATGAGCTTGTTCCCCTGTTAAAAGATAAGAAGGACTTTGAAATAAGAATTAGAAAGATGGAATAGAATGTCCTTTCGGTATGCGGGTTTTTTAAGAAGCATTAATGTCGGTGGTAAAAATCTAATTAAGATGGACCGCCTGAGACAGATTTTTGAAACATGCGGAATGAAAAACGTCAGGACATACATTCAATCCGGCAACATATTTTTTGATTCCAATATTGCATCAGAAAATACCATTATAAAAAAAATTGAGAAAGAACTTCACAAAGAATTAAACCAGGATGTAATTCTTGTAATCCGTACAGTTGATGAGATAAAAACAATATTAGAAAAGAACCCATTCGATAGCTTAAAATTACCAGCAAGTACGAAGCTGTATGTTAGTCTGTTTAAAGAAAAAATGAAAAGTTCACCTAAGCTTCCATTAGTATCGGAAAAGCAGGATGTCGAAATTATAAAGATTACCGGTAGAGAAATTTATTCAATTACAAGAGCGATTAATGGCAGATTCGGTTTCCCTAACAATTTTGTTGAAGATGTATTAAATATTAAAGCAACAACAAGGAACTTGAATACTATAAATAAAATGATTGAGCTAATAGTAAAATGAAAGGTTAAATATTATGGCGGAATTAAAGACAAAAGAAACCAAAGTAAGTGTAGATAAATTCTTAAGCGGTTTTAAGGACGAACAGCTTGTAAAAGATTGTTATTCGCTAATAGAAATAATGAAAAAAATTACACGTTCAGAGCCAAGGATTTGGGGAACCAGTATAGTTGGATTCGGCAATTATCATTACAAATCGAAAAGCGGAAGAGAAGGCGATTGGTTCTACTGCGGCTTCTCCCCGAGGAAACAGAATTTGACAATCTATACAACTATGTGCGACTTAACCAAGCACAAAGATTTACTGAAAAAATTAGGTAAACATAAAACAAGTAAATCCTGTCTCTACATAAAAAATCTTGATGATATCGATAAAAAAATTCTCAAAGAACTTTTGAACAAATCAATAAAATCTCTCAAATAATAGTTTGGAAGTAAGAGGCGGTTACCGAAAGTTCCCGCCTCTTTTTCTAGAAGAAATAATAAACAGCCAGTAACAATCGCATATTGGAAATATTCTTCACGTTTTCAACTTTTCCCTTATTCGAATTTACATTAGTACCGTAACCGGCGTTAGTAAATTCTACTTCTGTTGATATTCTTGCTTGTCCAGAGTTAAATTGAACACGTGGAGAAATTCTTAATAAATTTTCAATATTAGTTCCTCTGCCAAAGTAAGATCCAACAATATTGTTCTCAGCTCCCAGATTTTTAGAATAACCTCCGAATATTGCAAATTCTAATTCTTTGCCAGTAGAAATTTCTCCCCATAGAGAAAATACACTTATGGGACTATATTCCTCCTCAAGAGTAATAGGGTTAATAGATTTAACAGCATAACCACCAAGCATCAGATGATCTGCAAGATTATTACCAAATACAACTTCTGTCTTTACTGTAACTGGAGTCAGATTTAATTTAGCATAACCAATAGCACTAATAGAAGCAATTGAATTATCAGTCACAATTTTTTTAGAAGTAGAAAGTCTTGGTAATAATCTTTTATAATCAATTCCTGCTCCGAATAAATAACCCTGATTAGAATACTGAACCTGTGCATGAATATTCGGAAAGGAAGAATTACGCAAATAAGTACTGCTGAATCCATCCGGACCGTTACTTTGAAAATCGCGTTGAGAAAGAGCAGCGATAATAAATTTCACTTCATCAATTGTGTATGTAAACTTTATTTGTGGATTTCTGGAGAAGGGCTGGAAAGGCGCACCAGTATTAAAGGAAACAACACCCGGAAACATTTCAACTACAAACATTGGATGCCAGGTCTGGCCAACCAGTAAAGAAATTTTATCCCAATCGAATTTTACAAAGGCATGACGTAATCTGAATCCGTTGATATCACCATCAGTAGTACCAAAAAATTCAGCTTCAATTTGCCCAGATGTTTTAGCCCCGAATGCTTCGGGTCCAGTTATTCTTCCAAGAAGACGTGTTTGAATAGAAAGAATATTGAAATTTGATTTGGCATTAATATCCTTACCGTTTAAATCCAGATTTTCATTCTGCGGATACAGGAAAAAATGTCCTTCCCTTAACGAAACAGTTTGTCTTGTATCATAAATAAAATCTGTTTTTACAAATCCTGAAAATGAAATACCGAAATTCTGTTTTTCCGTCTGAGCAAAAGTCGATAAGTTTAATACGAAAAAAAGAATAATAACAAATCTTTTCATTCTATCTCCTGTTGATATCAGTTTTTTAATTATTCGGCTCCGATACCAAGATAGGTTCTCAATTTTTCATCCTCGAATTTTTCCGAAGCATCTTTTTCTGCCGATACTAATGAAACAATTATACCCATTAGAAATGATGCTGTCATAGAAATAATAGCAGGATTTTTAAGTCCGAACAAAGCCTCCGGGTTCTTAAAAATATCAACCCAGACAGTCGGACTAAGAATAATTAATATAACTGCCAGACTTGAACCGGTTATGATGCTTGCAACAGCTCCTTTAGTTGTAAACTTCTTCCATATAATCGAAAGGAGCAGAGAAGGGAAATTAGCACTTGCTGCTATCGCGAAAGCAAGACCAACCATAAAAGCAACATTCTGATCTTTGAAAACAAGCCCTAAGAATATAGCAAGAGCACCAATAATAAGTGTAGCAATTCTAGCAACTTTAACTTCACCGGCTTCATCAGTTTTCCCCTTTTTGATAACGCTAACGTAAAGATCGTGTGATAATGTAGATGCGCCCGAAAGAGTAAGACCTGCAACAACAGCAAGAATTGTTGCAAATGCTACAGCAGCAATAAATCCTAAGAAGAACTGACCGCCGACAGATTCTGCTAATAATAATGCAGCCATATTGCCACCTTTGTCTATACTGGTTATTACATCCTGTCCAACAAGAACCATTGCACCGAATCCAATAAAAAATGTAAGAATATAAAAGTACCCGATAAATCCTGTGGCAACAAAAACAGATTTTCTTGCTTGTTTAGCATCGGGAACGGTAAAAAATCTCATAAGTATGTGAGGTAGACCGGCAGTACCCAATATCAGTGCAATACCTAATGAAATTGCATCCCATGGATTAGTAACAAATCCGCCCGGTGAAAGAACTGCATCACTATATTTTTGTGCTGCTTGTTCAAATAACGAAATTGGATTCATACCGAACTGAGCCAGTGTCATAATAACAAGAAAAGTAGCTCCGCTTAACAGTAGTACAGCTTTAATTATTTGTACCCATGTAGTTGCAAGCATACCACCGAATAAAACATAAGCTATCATTACGAGTCCAACTATTATAACTGCAATTTCATATGGGAATCCGAACAAGATATTTACAAGGGAACCGGCACCTACCATCTGAGCAATGAGATAAAAAACAATTGTCATTAAAGAACCAACTGATGAGGCAATTCTAACAGGTTTCTGTTTTAACCGGTAAGCAACAACATCTGCAAATGTAAACTTTCCCAGGTTTCTAAGTGGTTCAGCAATTAAGAACATTACAAGGGGCCACCCAACCAGAAAACCGATTGAATAAATTAATCCATCGTAACCTTTAAGAGAAACCATTCCGGCAATACCAAGAAACGAAGCTGCACTCATATAATCGCCCGATAGAGCTAAACCATTCTGAAAACCGGAAATGCTTCGGTCGGCTGCATAAAATTCTGAAGTTGTTTTAGTTTTCTTTGCAGCCCAATATGTTATACCCAATGTAACCGCAACGAAAGAAAAGAAAATAATTATTGATGCAATATTAACCTGCCCAAGTGTTGTTTGAATTGTTTCCAATGATAATCTCCTAATTCATTTGAAAAGTTCTTTGGATTTAATACTTAGCTTTCGAGGACTTCGTTTCTTAACTCTCTAACGGCTTTATCATATTTTCTATTTGCCCAGCGTATGTATAATCCGGTTAATAACCAGGCAAAAACTATAAGCCCAATTCCTATTGGAAGTCCTAAAGTAAGGTGTTCGCCAATTTTAATAGAAAGGAATTCCTTGTAGAATGCAATTGATAAGATGAATCCGAAATAAACAACAAGCATAATAATTGTTAATGAAATTGAAACGGTTAATCGCTGTTTAACAAGGTTTTTGAATTTCTGAGAATCGAGAATCTCTTTTACACGCTCTGCTTTAATACCCATATACTACTCCTTATTAATTGGTTAAAACTAGAACTGAAATTGAATAGAAGGATAAAAAGAATGTGAGAAAATTACTCGATTTTTTTCTGAATTAAAAAGACTTTCGCATTATTTATTGTTCATAATTAGTTAGTCTATCTCATTAATGTTCCTTTAAAATCTAAACTGACTCTGTCTTTCATTTCTTTAATAAGTTCGAAATACTTTTTAAAAAGTATAATTTGAAGTTCAGTAAAAGATTGATGGTTAATTGAGTTGTCGATTACTGAATTTTTTACATATGAATCTGATTGATGATGTAGACGAAGATTCATTAACAGACTGTAAAAGAAAAGTACATTTTCGAACATGGAATTTGAAATTATTTTCTTTTCGTGAATATACTCCAGTCGTTCAATTGTATTAGAAGTATTGAGATTATATTTAAGACCATAAAGCCGTGCAAAATCAATTATTGGAAGTAGAGATAACTTTATATCCACAAAACCTTTCAATTTCAGAATATTGTCAGGGAGTTCGGAGTTGATAAGACTATCGGAAAGATATATAAAGAAATTACTGCTGCTCTTTATAAGCCGATTAACATGTTCACTTAACCGGGATGATAATTCATTTTCTCCAAACACAAATCTGAAATCAAAAAAGATTTTTAGATCAAGAAGATTCTTTGGATTTGCTTCAGTAATCAAATTAGTAAAGTATTTTTTCCATGAAGATAAAGGTTGGCAAAACTTGGGATTGCTTGCCATAATATTTCCTTTACAAAAGCTATATCCGGCATCATTAAGATAACCGGAAATCTTTTGCCCAAGCAGCAAGAAATAATTGTGTGTTCCCTCTTCAAATTGCTTTTCGGGATCTTCATATATAATTGCATTATCCTGATCGGTTACAAGCGTCTGCTCTTCCCTTCCTTCACTTCCCATTGAGATGAATGCAAATTTACATGGCGGCAAACCAACTTCTTTAATTGCAAGATTTATAATCTTTCTACTAATTGAATCAGCAACTAAAGAAATGATTCTTGTAGAAGTTCGTATATCAACACCATTATTTATTAATTTAGAGATTAGAAGAATAAGCTGACTTCTATATTCACCAAGTATTTTTATTTCGGGAGCATTCTCAATTTTTTGAATAAAGAAAAGGTACTTGTTATAAGAAATTTTGATCAATAAATCATATTCTATTACCCCCTTTATTATGCCAACCGAATCCTTTACAATTAGATAACCTGTTTTATGTTCAGCAAAAAGTAAAATTGCATCGTAAATAGTAGCAGTAGTTTTAATTGAATCGAGCGCAGTTTTCATAACAGCATCAACAGGTAAGTTCAAATTATTCTCTTCAGAAATAACTATATCCTTTAATTCATAAGAAGTAATAATTCCTAATTCCTGCTCATCTTTCCCCTTTACCAGAACCACGTTGCTATTATTCTGTTTCATAATTTTAGAAGCATCTTGAACCGATGTACCCGAAACACATGTAGGGAGTTGTTTTATATATGGAGTAATTTTCTCACTTAAAATAACCACAGATGATTGCAAGTCTTTAATAAGTTCATCCCTGTCCTCAATTGAATGTTGTTGATCAGAAACATCCTGTATAAATCCATCAATAAAAGTGATTTCACTATTTATACCTTTCACCAGAGCAGCAGATAAAGAAGCTGTTAACAATTTGCCCTTATCATTTTTCAGTTCAATAATCCTGTTTTTTATAAATCTATTCCTGTTCAATTCATCCAATATTGATTCTTCTATTTCATCAATTATAAAGTCGAAAAGTGACCTCCCGATAATCTCTGCATCTTCATCGAATCCGAAAATAGTTTTTAGTGCGGAATTAACTTCTATCAATTCGGCATTGCCATTTGTTGTTGCCCTGAAGACACCTACAGAAATCATATTAGCAAGTGAGATAAATTTTTCTTTAGTATAGTCGAGGGCTTCTTTCATTTCCTCATGAAGAGTAAGGTCTTTTACATTTATCACAATACCATTGTTATTCATAAAAGATATAGGTGAGATATTTAAAAGTACATTTAATATTTCACCATTCTTTTTGATAAATCTTGTTTCAATCTGTTCATTAAAACTTTGATCGAAAGTTTTTCTTTGCAAAACGGAGAAGTCGAAAACTTTTGAATCGGGAATAGATTTAAAGATGCCGGAGAGATTAAAATTATCACCGTTTTCTAAATAGCCCAGCATTGAATAAAAAGTTCTATTGTAAAAAGTTTGTTTATTATCCAGAATCATAATCAAACCTTCTCCCGAAGCTTCGACAAGCATACGGTATTTTTCTCTGGATTCTTTAAGATCATCCTCTGCTTTTTTCCTGAGTTTTTCATTTTTAATATTCCGGAAAGCAATGTAAGATAGTAGCAACGAACTAAGAATTGTAACAATTACAGAAATTGTTAGAATTTTTCGTTCGAGAAGTTTTATTTCCATCTTTACATCCTCAACATAAATTCCGGTTCCGATAACCCAACCCCAAGGTTCAAATTTCTTTACATAGGAAAGTTTCGGAACAATCTTTGATGAATCATCCTTCCATTGCCACATATAATCTACATATCCCTCACCCGAACTCAGAACCACATTTACCATTTCTACAAATAGTTTCTTATCCTTAAGGTCTTCGAAATCAGTTAAATCACTGCCATCCAGATCGGGACGGTAAGGATGAACAATCATTTGTGGATGTAGGTTGGTAACCCAGAAATAATCTTTGAGCTCTTGGCCGTAACGTAAATTTTTAATAAGATCAATAGCATTTTTCTTTGCTTCGTTCTCTGAAATTAATCCTTTTAATTGTACCTCATGCCACCTGTTAATCATACTAACAGTTGAGTTAGTAAGCTCTCTGATCATTTCTCTTTTTCTGTCAAGAATGATATTTTCGAATTGAGGGATAACAACCATAAAAATTGCTATAATGAATAGAATAATTGTAAGTAAAGTTGGAAGAAGAGTCCTAGCATATGAAATCTTTCCGGGTGTTTTCTTAAATATCTTCATATAGTTTATGAAATGATTACCGTATTAATTATTTAAAGTGTGATTTAAGAGGTATAGAACGGAATTCCATACTCGAAGTATCTAGAATAAGCACTCCATTTTCTCTTGTAGTTCTTGCCACACAAGGCACAACAATCCATTGAACACCTTCGGCAATCCTGTTTATACCAAACTTCAATGCTGCAAAGCGATCTTCTGTTACCATTATGATTCCTTCAGGATGGCCATGCCCCGAAATACTTACTCTACAGTTTTTTTCATTCATAAAATTAAAATGCTTCTCTAGATGAAAAATTTCCCCGGGGAAGAAAATTGCCGAGCCTGAAAAATCTGGGTAACAGAAGTGCGAAATAAGTAATTTGAAATTGCCTGATTCAACGAACTCAACTTCATTTAGAGAATTAAGGAATTCTTTGGAAGAATCACTTAAATAAGATCTTATTTCGTTATCCTCGTAAAGCCAAATTCTATTTCGTGATTTACCAGCGCGAACTTCATAATTAAGATTATACCAGTTATCTCCATAATAAAAACCTGATTTATAATCCGGGACTTTTTTTATTGCATATAAATCATGATTACCAGCTACTACCTTGAAGCAGTTTTCTTTAACAAGCCTAACACATTCCTCTGCGTTACGTGATTCAATATATCGGTAAAATGGCAAAGTAAAACCAACTATGTCGCCCAAGCAAATAACCGAATCACATTTTTCATCAGATAAAATATTCAAAGCTTTTTCAAGACTAAAAATATCTTCATGTATGTCGCTTATAAAACCTATTTTCATCTATGTTAGACCTGATTTAGTTTACATTAAGAGAATACACATTGCTACAAAGTTTCTGTTATAAACCTAATGCACATTAAAGTAAAATACAACAATAATAGAAATGCGCAGAAGAATTCTTAATATTCTAGGATTCATAGTCTCTTTGATTTTTATTAAATTGACATGAAATAAAATATCTTATATGAAAAAACTATTAATAATAATATTTTTTTTAACTGCGATGGTTTTAAAGTCGCAAGAATATTCCTTTGGTATTGTCTCCAATCTGCAATATTCCGCTTCAAAAAGAGTTTTAGTTGATTCATTGGTAAAGAAAATAAACACGTTAAATCAATTATCATTTGTATTATTTACAGGAAGTCTAACTTATAATGGAACGGATAAAGAATTCATTTCTCTTAAGAATTCATTAGATAGTTTGAACATCCAATATCTGCTTCTTCCTTCTGGTAAGGATTCTCGTGATGTTAAGGGATGGGCAACATTTCTTGATTTTTCAGGTGATGATAAGTTTGTCTATAACAATAACGGCTATTTATTCATAGGAATAAACCCGACTCTTCCCTATTTAAAAATAAATACATACACACCAGAAAGTCTTGAATGGCTTAAACAAATAATTGACACTGTTACACTTAATAAAGAAATTTATTTTGTCGCACCGGTTCCTTTCGAAAGTATTTCTGGCTGGCAATCACTATTTGAAATACTAACAAAAAGAAATTTGAAAGCAATTATCAACTGTGGCTCAAGTCACTTTGGTCAAAAAAATATTTCAGGAATAATGACTTTCGAACTTCCGTCAAATAATAACTTTCTCGTAACATTAACTAATGATACTGCTTTTATAAATAGTGTTGATGACAAACTAAAAACGATTATAAATAAATCTGTTTCCGTAGAAGTTAAATCCCCGGAGAATATCAAATTACCTAACACCAACATCAACACTTTGTTTAGTTTATCTCCGGGTTTTCTTACTTATGCTTCACCAATTTATTGGAACGGAAAAATTTATACTGCATCCTACGAAGGAATTGTTACCTGTTATGATTCTACGGGTCAGACCCTCTGGGCATACAATTCATTTGGCAACATAATCGGAACCCCGGTAATAAGTGACCGTATAATTGCAATATCAACTTTACAAGGTGATTTGATAACACTAAGTACAATTACGGGTGAGCAGATTCAGACAATCGGGTTTGAAGAAAGGATAACAACTTCCCTTAATACAATTGATTACCAGGGATCTAGATTATTAATGATTCCTAAAGTAACTGAATCGAGCGCAGCAATAGTATTCGGCACTTCATCTGGTAAAATATTTTGTTACGACCTGGAAACGTTACAGGAATACTGGGTAAATACAAACGCAAAAGGGATGATCCGATCTAAACCGGTTAGCATTAATAACAAAATTTTGTATACTGCGGATGACGGTTTTCTATACTGCATTGATGCGCGTAACGGCTTACTAATATGGAGATGGAAAGAGAAAGCTGAAACGGATTTCTCAAACTCTTCAATAGAAACTGATGGTAAAAAAGTATTTGTTGTATCCGGTGAAGGTTCGCTGTATGCAATTGATAATCTTCTTGGAAAACTTATCTGGAAAAATGACAAAGTAATTTCCTGTAGTGAATTCTCATTGGATGTAGAGAAAAGATCATTAATCTGTAAAGTAAAGGATTCTAAAATATATTTTATTAACACAGAAACCGGCCATCAGTTAAGAGAGCTTAAATTCGATTGGAAATTTTCCTGTTCACAAGCAGAATTACATCAAGTAAATGGAAAATTAATATTTACCAATAACGGTTCTATTTACCGATCGATTAATAATATAAATGAGCCTATTTATTTTAATGATTACTCTCCATTTAATTCACTTATACGAATTGACAAGGAAAGATTTATGGGATCCAAATACGATGGTTCGGTAATAATTTTCTCATTGAGGTAATATATGAAATTATTTGATGGAATTATTTTTGATGTTGACGGAACATTAGCAGAAACACACGAATTGATCTTTGCCAGTTTTAACCATGTTGCTGAAAAATACCTTAACATGCGCTTGACCAACGAAGAGATTGTTGCTCTATTCGGTCCAACCGAAGATGTGATATTAAAAGAGTGGATGAAGGACGATTACGAATCGGCACGAAAAGATTATTTTGAATTCTACGAATCGAAGCATTCGGAAATGGCAGAAATATTTCCCGGCTTGAAAGAAGCAGTAAGCATTATTAAGGAGCATAATATTCCCCTTGGTATATTCACCGGAAAGGGACGCGACTCGGCTGAAATTACACTTAAGTCGATCGGATTATATAATCAGTTTGATTTGATACTGAGCGGTGATGATGTAGATGAGCATAAACCCTCGCCGGAAGGAATAAATAGATTTATAAAAGAGTATAATCTTAAGCCGGAACGCGTTTTAATGGTAGGTGATGCTATACATGATGTAATGGCTTCGGAAAGTGCCGGGGTTAAATGCGCACTGGTTTTATGGGATGAATATTCGCGTAACAGGTGCAAGGAATGCAGAACCGATTATAGATTCTATACTGTTAATGAGTTTGTCAGGTTTATAAAATCTTCCATATTGTAGTAACTAAGATATAATGCTAAATTCTCTTTTGAGTAAAGCAATTTACCATATCATTTTTTTAATATATTTATCGAAACGCAGCTTGAAAATTGATTTCCAATCAATTAAGTTTCCAGCGTCCGACTTAGAGAACCCCCCTCCTCTAAGCAGCTACATAATTTAT
>JBBIHP010000089.1:9174-12240 GCA_037446915.1 Ignavibacteria bacterium | reverse complement strand
TGCTGTTGTTTTTTCCGGAAGTTCTCCGTGTAATGAAACCGATGATATTTTCCCTTATGGAATCGAACTTGCAAACAAGCACGATAAAATTTCGGTTCTCGATACTTATGGAGAACACTTATCAAGATGTATTGACTCCTCACCAACAGTAATTCATAACAACGTTCATGAAATTGAATCTTCTCTTGGAATTCCGGTCAGTTCCGAAACGGAAAAAATTAAATTCCTCGAGCATTTATATTCCAGAGGAATTAAGATGGCATTTCTTACTGATGGAAGTAATCCTTCCTATACTTCAAAGTACGACTTTCATTACAAAGTATATCCACCTGAAATAAATGCAATGGATGCAACCGGAAGCGGCGATTCGTTTGTTGCGGGTATTATTTACGGACTCGAAAATGCGATTGTGTATGATGAGTTTGTTAGAATTGCAACTGCATTAGGAGCCGCAAATGCAACAACATGGGATGAATGCCGGGTTACTTCTGATCAAATGAACGTCTATATTGATAAAGTGAAGGTTGAACCTCTCGGTAAAAGAATGAAGCTGATTGATGATTCTCCAACAGTGCACTAATAGAACGCTGATTTATTATGATCATTAAGATTTTGTATGATAATATCTGTGTAAATCATAACTATCTGCGGTATCTGCGTTCTATTTTTTTTATTTCATTATTAACAAGTCAGACCTTTTTTGCTCAGTCATTTAATTCAATTGAAGTGCGCGGGAATAATATTTTCCCTGTTTCAGATTATCAAAGATGGATTGGATTAAATATACCGGCAAACTTTTTCCCCGGAATTGAAGACACAATTAAAAATAGAGTAGGCAAAGGTTTAAGATCGGAAGGTTATTACAATTACGAGATAACTAAAATATTTTTTGAACCGGTTGATTCTAGCCGTTCAAAAATTGTTGTCGAAGTAAAAGAGAACTCACCAACATTTATAAACAAAACCTATTTTAATCACACTGCAATTGATTCTATATTTTTAGGACGAACATTTGGGGATCTAACCGGGAGAATTTTAAATAATGAAATAATTCAGTCAACATCCGGTAAAGTTTTATCATATTTAGAAAATACCGGTCAACCATTCTCTAAAATTCTGCTTGAGTCGATTTATTTCTTTTATGATTCGACTGATCAAAATTATTATGCAGACCTTTATTTAACAATAGATCCCGGCAAACAATCTGTTATCAATAAAATTGAAATATCCGGTAATTCTAAAACGAAAGATTTTGTTATAACACGTGTAATTAATATTAATATTGGTGAGTTATATGATCAGAAAAAAATTGACAACATCCCCG
Source organism: Ignavibacteria bacterium (assembly GCA_037446915.1). Lineage (GTDB taxonomy): Bacteria > Bacteroidota > Ignavibacteria > Ignavibacteriales > Melioribacteraceae > DSXH01. The sequence goes on along the minus strand of JBBIHP010000089.1, from coordinate 10,916 downwards.
GCAGATTAAATCGTCTTCGATTTTTTGAACCTGTTGAACAACCCGAGTTTTATTTTAATTCCAGGGACGAAGGGATTTTGAAAATCATTATTAAAGAAAAAGAAACAAATAATTTTGACGGGATAATTGGTTATATACCGGCCTCCACACAGAATGAAAAAGGTTTCTTAACGGGATTTGTTAATATCAGCTTGAGAAATTTATTCGGCACCGGTCGTTCTGCGGGGTTTAAGTGGCAACAGGAATCGCGCTCTTCTCAGGAACTTGAAATCCGTTTCCTTGAACCATGGTTGTTTAATCTTCCGTTTAATATTGAAGCCGGATTATATCAGCGGAAACAGGATTCAACTTACGTTCAGAGAAATGCAGAAGGTAGGTTCGATTACATCGCTTCTCAGGAAGTAACAGCTTCCTTGATTCTAAGTACTCAATCTACTATACCCACAGAAAGAGCAGATAAAACTTTTACTGTTTTCAACTCAACTTCCAACACTATCGGATTCAACTTAAAAATAGATACGCGCGACGATTTTTACTCCCCCACCGAAGGAATAATTTTAAGCAACACATATAAGTACACTTCAAAGAAAATTGAAGGACCAAAAGAATTTATTACACCTTCCGTTAAAACAAAAGTTAACTTTCAACGTCTGGAAATTGACTTCGGCTACTTTCTAGAAATTTTTAACAGGCAGATTGTAGCAACAGGAGTTCATGCACGCGAATTAAAAGGTAACGATGTAGAAATAAGCGATTTATATATGTTAGGCGGAACTAATACATTGAGGGGTTACCGCGAAAAACAATTTGCCGGTAACCGTATTCTCTGGTCGAATCTTGAATACAGATATTTGCTAACAAATCGTTCCTTTGCATTTTTATTTCTTGATACCGGTTATTTTCTTAGAAGTGAAGATCCATCCCTCAACATTCCTAAAGTTTCGGATTTTAAATACGGATACGGATTGGGCTTTAACATCGAAACAACACTTGGAATTTTAGGCATCAGTTTTGCACTTGGTAAAGGTGATTCATTCCGCGATGGTAAAATTCATTTCGGGATTGTTAATGAGTTCTAAAAGCGCATTAATACTCGGATATAATTTCAGTCTTTTTTAATTTTGTATATGAATAGTCTGATAAAATTCGACAAGTCATTTCGCAACCGAAAAGTAAAATTAATTGCCGGTGTTGATGAAGCCGGCCGCGGTCCAATTGCAGGACCCGTGGTTGCCGCAGCAGTAATATTCAACAATAAAACTTTTCATAATAAAATTAACGACTCAAAAAAACTAAATGAAAAAACACGCGAAGAATTATTCGAATGGATTATTAATAATTGTCTCTCATACGGTATCGGAATTTTGGATCATGTAGAAATTGACAGGATAAATATTCTTCAGGCATCATTAAAAGCTATGAAGATAGCTGTTGCAAAATTAAAACCCGAACCGCAGCTTTGTTTGATTGATGGCAATAAAACTTTTAATTCGGATTTGAAAACTATACCTGTTATTAAAGGCGATTCCAAATCATTCTCAATTGCAGCGGCTTCTATTATTGCAAAAGTTACAAGGGATAGAATTATGAAAGAGCACTCGAAAAATTATCCGCAATATTTTTGGAACAATAATAAGGGTTATGCAACCAGTGCTCATATCCATGCCGTAAAACAATTTGGCATATCCGAACTTCATAGAAAAACTTTTTTAAGTAAAATATTGAATAATGAGAAACAGGAA
>JBBIHP010000089.1:0-9074 GCA_037446915.1 Ignavibacteria bacterium | reverse complement strand
TTTTACTATTTTAGCAATCAAAACAGAGCAATTATTCTTCTCCAATGAAATTACCCAGACTAAAACAGAGCCGGCGACTTTCTTATTCCGATTACCTTTACAATTTCTTTGCAACAATTACCGGCTTAACAATTTTCAACTGGGAATTTTTTAAGCAAGCGTTTTTACCTCCGTATGAAATTTCTGAAATTAAAAAACATATGGACGAGCTTGGCGTTAAGACCTTTGGAATTGTCAGTATTACCGGTTTAATAATTGGACTTGTTCTTGCAATGCAGAGTCAACCGGTTCTTCAAAGATTTGGTGCAACAGATTTTTTACCCGGAATGGTTGCTCTATCAGTTGTTAGAGAATTGGGACCTGTTATAACAGCTTTAATTTTTGCCGGACGTGTTAGTTCCGGTATTGGTGCAGAACTCGGTTCAATGCGCGTTACAGAACAGATTGATGCTATGGAAGTCTCTGCAGTTAACCCGTTTAAATTTCTTGTCGTTACCCGAGTAATTGCTACAACAATGATTCTTCCTGTTCTATCGGTATATGTAATCATCATAGCAATATTCGGTGGATACATTGCAGTTATAATAACAGAGAATATGAACATCTATTATTATATTGATTCGGTTCTCCGTTCCGTTGAGTTTGGTGATTTTATTCCCGGCGTTGCAAAAACATTTGTCTTTGGATACATAGTAGGTCTTGTAGGATGTTATAAAGGTTTTACTGCAGAAGGCGGAACAGAAGGTGTTGGTAGAGCTTCTACTACATCTGTTGTTCTTTCTTCTCTTCTTATTTTAATTTTTGACATGATATTGGTAAAAATTTCGTTGTGGATATGGCCGACACTCGGATAGTAGAAATAAAAAATTTATCAAAACGGTTCGATCAATTAATCGTACTTGATAATATTTCTCTCGAAGTAAACCGGGCAGAAAATTTAGTTGTCTTTGGCAGAAGCGGTCAGGGCAAGAGCGTACTCCTCAAGTGTATTATCGGATTGATGAAACCGGATTCAGGCAATATTTTTATCAAAGGAGAAAATATTTCAGAGCTTTCAGTAAATGAAATGAACAGGTTAAGAAAGAATATCGGATTTTTATTCCAGGGATCTGCACTTTATGATTCTATGACCGTTAGAGAAAATTTAACATTCCCTTTGAAAAGGCATACTCCTGAAATAACTCAATCTACTATAAATGAAAAAGTATTAACAACATTGGAATTAGTAGGGCTTGAAGAAGCCATCGATAAAATGCCATCCGAGTTATCGGGTGGAATGAAGAAACGGATTGCCTTGGCACGTTCAATTATCACCGATCCGGAATTAATGTTGTATGATGAACCGACAACCGGACTTGATCCGATTACAACAAAAGAAATTAGCGAGTTAATCTTAAATTTGCAGAAGAAACTTAACATGACTTCAATTGCAGTTACACACGATCTGATATGTGCAGAAATTATTGCTGACCGGGCAATATTTCTTAAGGAAGCTAAAATTGCTTACGAAGGAAGAATTCCTGAACTGACCGGATCCACCGATCCATTCCTGAAAAATTTTTTCAGTAATGAAATTATAAAAGTTTGAGAGGAATAAAATGCTAAAACAACTTGAAGGCGCACGACTTGGTATATTCATTTTTTTTGGAACTGTTCTCTTAGTTATCTCAATTTTCCTGTTAGGCAGTAAAGAGAAATTGTTCACAAGAACAATACAGGTAAAAGCTTACTTCAATCAGATTGAAGGATTAAAATCCGGGGCGCCGGTAAGATTAAGTGGTTATGATATTGGAAGTGTAAGTGGTATTTCGCTTGTTAATGATGTAACCGGTAACGTTGAAGTAAGAATGAGAATTGATGTTGGATTAAAACATTTCATCCGCCTCGATAGTCAGGCGGCAATTGAAACAGAAGGATTAGTTGGTAAAAAAATAGTTACGATTACTCCCGGCTCTTCAAAATTTGCAGAGATTGAAGAGGATGGAATCATAAAATCTAAAAATCCCCTCAATGTTGCTGCTGTTGTTGAGGAAACAGAAGCAGTAATTTCTTATCTGAAAGACCTTACAAAGGATTTATCGGAAATAATTGCAAAGACCAATAAAGGTGAAGGGACATTTGGTAAATTAGTTAACGACGACCGTCTCTACAAAGCTGCCGTTAATATTACACAGAACGCAGATAAAAACATGAATGCTCTTACAGAGAGATTAAGCGACATAACAGATATCATTGTAAACACAAGCAATAGCATTGGCTCAATAATCGCAAATGTTGATACTGCCGTAATTGACGTTAGATTATTAGTTGATAGAATTGAAAGAGGTGAAGGTGCACTCGGAACATTATTAACCGACCAGAAAATTGCCGATTCAATCCGCACAATGATTTTCAATTTTTCTAAAACTTCCGAAGATGCAAAAATGGCAACTTCAAGTCTTGCTGAAAATATGGAAGCCCTTAAACACAACTGGTTATTCAAAAGCTATTTTGAACAGCGCGGATATTGGAGTAAAGCAGAGTTTGAAACGGAAATTGAAAAAAGGATGAAAGAATTAAAAGATCAGAATGATTTACTTGATAAAAAAATTAAAAACCTTTTAGAGCTTGAAAAACGATTGGAAAATAAGCCTAAGTAAAAATTATTTGATTAACTGATTGTGAAATTTCTTTATTCTTTCAACATAATTTAGTGTTTCTTCATGACGCCATTTCGGGACTTCAGGTGCTACAAGAGAAATGTTTTCCCACGAATTATGATCCAGGTCTTTTGCCTTAGCTTTTTCCTGGGCTTTTAAGATCGGTCCTCTGCCGGCATTATAACTACCAAAAGTAAAATTGAATTTTTCTTCATCAACGATTTCATTCCACTTATTATAAAGCTGCTTATCGTAATAAATTCCGGCAGCAATATTCCAGACCGGATCATCAATATTTTTAAATTCAGGATTAGCACTTTGAACATCGGCAAACGTTGAAGGCATTAACTGCATCAATCCTCTCGCTCCTACCGGACTAACTGCTTCGGGTGATAGTCCGCTTTCTGCAATACTTTGTGCTTTGAATAATTTCCAGTCATATCCGGGTCCAAAAAAGCGTTTGGAATATTTCTTAAATGTATCATCGTACTCTGTATATTTCTTCTGTGCATACTGTTGTGAATTTAAGAATACAATAAGTGTCATAAGAAGATATTTCAATTTAAAGCCCCGGCAATAATTAGAGCAATCGCTATGAATATTGCAGCAATAAAAATAGATACAGCTACATTACCTTTCTTTAATTCCTCTTCAAAATCGATTTTGGGAGAAAGCTTGTCAAATACTTTATAAGAAACAAACATCAAAACCACACCGATTATTGCGTAAAGAATATTAATTCCTATTATAGTCCATTCCATAAATCGTTAATCCTCCCTTTTTAATGATTTAATATAATTATGATTTGCAGGTTATTCAATCATTGTTTATGGAATAAGTTTTAATCCATTTTATTAACTTTCTTATTACGAATTACTAAATATCCTTAAATGGCAAAGAATAATAAGTCCGTCTCCGAAAATAAAATAATAGTGCGTGGGGCCCGGCAGCATAACCTTAAAAACATTTCGTTAGAGATACCGCGTAATAAACTTGTAGTATTTACTGGCGTAAGCGGCAGCGGTAAGTCATCGCTTGTGTTCGATACATTATACGCAGAAGGCCAGCGCAGATATGTAGAAAGTCTCTCCTCTTATGCACGTCAGTTCCTTGAAAGAATGAACAAACCCGATGTTGATTTTATTAGCGGTATATCCCCAGCTGTTGCAATCGAACAAAAAACAAGTGCAAGAAATCCAAGATCTACAGTTGGCACAAGCACGGAAATTTATGACTACTTAAGATTACTATTTGCAAGAATTGGAAAAACATTCTGTTTTAGCTGCGGAAAAATTGTAAAGAAAGATACTGTTGGAACAATTTCAGAATGGCTTGAGAAACAAAGTGAAGAAGATAAATTCTATCTCGGCTTCCCTATTCATTCCCATGAAGGAAGAACAGTTGAAGAAGAATTAGAACTGCTTAGAAAAAAAGGATTTTTCAGAATATTTATAAAAGGTCAGTTACTTGATCTCAATACTGAAATTCAAATTCCGAGATCGAAAGAAAAAATAATTGTTGTTCTCGATCGATTTAAAATAAAAAAAGGAAAGGTAAGGGAATCACTTGCAGAATCAATTGAAGCAGCATTCAAAGAAGGTGAAGGGCGGCTGACAATTATTAATGCAGAGAGCAATAAGGTAAATCACTTTACAAGATTTTACGAATGCTGCGGCATCCGTTACGAAGAACCCGAACCGAGATTTTTCTCTTTTAATAATCCTTTTGGCGCATGTCCTGTCTGCCAGGGTTTTGGTAAAACAATGGGATACGAAATGGATCTTATTGTTCCTAATCCTAACCTTACATTGGCAGAAGGAGCAATCGCGCCGTGGCGAACAGTTAAGTACAGCAAGTACATGCGCGATCTAATACGTAATAACAACGGAAGAGTCCCGCTCGATATTCCTTTTAAAGATTTATCAGCCGAGCAGTTAAATTTTGTTAAAGAAGGATTCAAAGGATTTGCGGGAATCAACGGGTTCTTCGAACACCTCGAACAAAAAACTTACAAAATGCACATCAGAATTTTGTTAAGTAAATACAGGGGATATACAACCTGCCATGCATGCCGTGGTTCGCGTTTAAGAAGAGAAGCGTTACAGGTGATGGTTAACGGTCAATCGATTCATGATATTATTCAAATGTCTATTGAACGTGTGTATGAATTCTTTAACAGTATTAAGTTAACCGGAAATGATAAAGTAATAGGACAAAGAATTTATGATGAAATTGTAAAACGGTTAACATTTCTTAATGATGTTGGTCTTGGTTACCTGACATTAGAACGTTTAAGCAGCACACTTTCTGGCGGAGAGACACAGAGAATAAACCTTGCAACTTCTCTCGGCTCTGCATTAATGAGCACATTATATGTCTTAGATGAACCAAGCATTGGTTTACACCCGCGCGATAATTCGAGGTTGATTAAAATTCTTAAGTCGTTGAGAGATATTGGCAATACTGTAGTGGTAGTTGAACACGATCCGGAAATGATGCGTGAAGCTGATATGATTTTTGATATGGGTCCGCGTGCCGGTATTCATGGTGGTGAAATTGTTGCCTTCGGTACTTATAATGAAATTACTAAGAATAATAATTCTCTTACAGGAAAATATTTATCGGGACAAATGAAAATTCCCGTTCCCGAATCAAGGAACAAACGCAAAACCGAAGCGATAAATATAACGGGAGCTCGCGAAAATAATTTAAAGAATATTACTGTAGAAGTACCTCTCAAAAAATTTGTTGCCGTAACCGGTGTTAGCGGCTCGGGTAAAAGCACACTTGTTCACGATATACTTTACGGCGGAATTGTTAAGATGAACGGTGGTAACCCGCCAAGGTTAGGTAAGTTCGATTCAATTGAAGGCGCACGGTACATTGATCAGATTGAAATTGTTGACCAATCACCAATTGGTAAAACTCCCCGTTCTAATCCAATTAGTTATGTTAAAGGTTATGAGTTGATACGTGAATTATACGCAGCAACACCCGCAGCGCGTGCTCATGGTTATAAGCCGGGGTTTTTCTCTTTCAATGTTCCCGGCGGAAGATGCGAAACCTGTGAAGGTGACGGTTATGTTAAAATTGAAATGCAATTTCTTGCAGACCTCTACCTTGAATGCGATGATTGTAAAAGTACACGCTTCAAAAAAGAAGTTCTCGAAATTACTTACAAAGGGAAAAATATTGTTGATGTTCTAAACATGACCGTTGATGAAGCGATTCTCTTTTTCGAAAATGTTGAGAAGATACAAAAGATATTGAGAGTGCTTGCTGATGTTGGATTGGGATATATTAAACTTGGTCAGCCCTCCACTACTTTATCCGGCGGCGAGGCGCAGCGCGTTAAACTCGCATCACACCTTGCAACTCAAAAGAAAAATCAACATACACTTTTTATTTTTGATGAACCGACAACCGGCCTTCACTTTGATGATATCAGCAAATTATTAAGATGCTTCCAGATGCTTATTACCAACCAGAATTCCGTTGTTATTATTGAGCATAATTTAGATATAATTAAATGTGCCGATTATATTATTGACCTGGGTCCGGATGCCGGAGATAAAGGGGGCGAAATTGTTGTAACCGGAACTCCCGAAGAAATTGCGGCAAGCAGCAAATCTTATACCGGTGCATTTCTGAAAAAGTTATTAAACTAATTTTTATATTCGAATTGTAATTTCTTCATCAGTTTATTTCATCAACGGGGTCTATTATGATTCGAATCCGTACTTTACCATTCCTTCTAATAATTATTTTATTGAGTGGTTTTTCATTACAAGCAGAAGACGGCTACCGTTTATGGCTCCGCTATGTTAAAATTCCGAATAATAATATTCTAAAAGAATATTCGTCACAGATAAACTCAATTTATATTGAAGGGAGTTCATCAACAATATTTGCAGCAAAGGAAGAACTTATTAATGGCTTAACCGGACTATTAGGCAAAGAGATTATAGCGGTTAATGGAATTAAATCGAATGGAACTGTAGTAGTAGCTAATTATTCTTCTTCAAAACTTTTGAATGAATTGAATATCGCCGGTCAACTTTCTAATCTCGGCAATGAAGGATTCTTAATTCTTACTACAACCGTTAAGAATAAAAAAACGATTGTAATTACTGCCAACACCGATGTTGGTGTTTTATACGGGGTGTTTAACTTTTTAAAAATGCTTCAAACAAATCAGCCGGTTAACAAAATCAATTTTACTTCTTCACCTAAAATTAAATTGCGTCTCCTAAATCACTGGGATAATCTGGATCGGACTGTTGAAAGGGGTTACGCTGGATTTTCAATATGGGACTGGCACAAACTTCCGGATTATATCTATCCTCAATACATAGATTATGCAAGAGCAAATGCATCAGTTGGAATTAACGGAACCGTTCTTACAAATGTTAATGCAAACGCAAGGGTTCTTACGGAAGAATATCTTATAAAAGTAGCTGCACTCGCTAATGTATTTCGTCCCTATGGAATTAAGGTTTACCTCACTGCACGCTTCAGTGCGCCAATTGAAATAGGCGGATTGAAAACTGCAGATCCTCTTGATAAAAATGTTCAGCAATGGTGGAATAAAAAAGTTGAAGAGATCTATAAAATTATTCCTGACTTCGGCGGATTTTTAGTGAAGGCAAATTCAGAAGGTCAACCCGGTCCGCAGAATTACGGACGCTCTCATTCCGATGGCGCCAACATGTTGGCAGATGCGCTTAAACCTTTCGGTGGTGTTGTAATGTGGAGAGCATTTGTTTACAGTAACGAAACCCCTGAAGACCGCGCCAAGCAAGCTTATAACGAGTTCAATCCTCTTGATGGAAAGTTTAGAGATAATGTTCTGGTTCAGGTTAAAAATGGTCCTATCGATTTTCAACCGCGGGAACCATTTCACCCGTTGTTTGGTGCAATGCCCAAGACACCATTGATGATGGAATTTCAAATTGCCCAAGAATACTTAGGACAAGCAACAAATCTTGTTTATCTGGCACCAATGTATAAAGAATGTCTTGAGTCAGATACTTACGCTAAAGGTAAAGGTTCTACAGTTGCAAAAGTAATTGATGGCTCAAACGACAATTACACTTTAACAGGAATTGCCGGTGTTGCTAACACAGGAACCGATCGTAACTGGACCGGGTACTTATTCGGTCAGGCAAACTGGTATTCATTCGGACGGCTTGCGTGGGATCATCAACTTACATCAGAAGAAATTGCCGATGAATGGATTAAGATGACATTTACTAATGACAAAGAAACTGTTGCATCAATTAAAAAAATTATGCTGCCTTCACATGAGTATTGCGTTAATTACATGACTCCGTTGGGACTTCATCACATAATGGGATGGGATCATCATTACGGTCCGGCTCCGTGGATTAAGGACAAGCACAGAGCCGATTGGACTTCTGTCTATTATCATAAAGCAGATTCAAACGGAATCGGCTTCAATAGAACAATAACAGGTAGCAATGCAACAAGTCAGTATGCGGCAGAAGTAAATCAATTTTACTCTTCGCTTAAAACTTGTCCCGATGAATACTTATTATGGTTTCATCATCTGCCATGGAATTATAAAATGAAATCGGGCAGAACATTGTGGGATGAATTGTGTTACAGATATAATTGGGGTGTTAACGGTGTGCGTGATATGATAAAAATCTGGAATTCTCTCAAAAGCAAAATTGACCCGATAAGATTTAATCATGTTAAGATGCTATTAGCTATTCAGGAGAAAGAAGCAGTCTGGTGGAGAAATGCTTGTCTGCTCTACTTTAAAACATTTTCTAAAATGCCGATACCAATAGAATACGAACAACCGGATAAAACATTAGATTATTATATGAGTTTAGAATTTCCTTATGCACCGGGAATTTGAAAAATTTTTAAAACAATATCTTAAATAGAACACTGATCATTATGATCGATTATGATTAATCATGATTTTAAACAGAGTAAATCATAATAATCATAAAAAATCTGCGTTCTATTAGAGGAATAGACCATGTCAACAAAATACTGGCTGATGAAATCCGAAGCTAATTGTTACCCGATTGAATTTTTAGAAAAAGAGAAAAACCAAACTACTTACTGGGATGGTGTGCGCAACTACCAGGCGCGTAATTTTATAAGAGATGAAATGAAGATTGGTGATAAAGTTATTTTCTACCATAGTAACGGAGAGCCGCCTTGTGCTGCCGGTGTTTGCGAAGTTGTAAAAGAGGCTTATCCCGATTTTACAGCATTCGATCCTGAAAATCCTCATTATGATCCGAAGAGCAAAAAGGATAATCCCGCATGGATGATGGTTGATGTTAAGCTCGTATCTAAATTTAAAAACTTTGTTCCTATTGATGATATGCGCCAGAATAAAAAATTACAAAAGATGCAGCTTCTTCAACGCGGCAACCGGCTTTCTGTTATGCC
>JBBIHP010000088.1:0-12260 GCA_037446915.1 Ignavibacteria bacterium | reverse complement strand
TGAAGAGGAATTCGGCTGGATCTGTGAACGCTTAGGAAGAATTCCCACATTTACTGAACTGGGAATTTTTTCTGTTATGTGGAGCGAGCATTGCAGCTATAAGAATTCAATTGCTCTTCTTAAAACATTACCGAGAAGCGGTGGAAAATTACTTGTTGGTGCGGGAGAAGAAAACGCCGGGCTTGTTGATATAGGAGATGGATTAGCAATTGCATTTAAAATTGAAAGTCATAATCATCCATCGGCTGTTGAACCGTATCAGGGTGCAGCAACTGGTGTTGGAGGAATTTTAAGAGATATTTTTACAATGGGTGCCCGTCCCATTGCTTGCCTTAATTCTCTAAGGTTTGGTTCTCTTGATGATGCCAGGACAAGATATTTATTTGTAGGAGTAGTTAAAGGAATAGGTGATTACGGAAATTGTTTTGGTGTTCCTACTGTTGCCGGAGAAGTCTATTTTGATGATTCATACAGAACAAATCCACTCGTTAATGCAATGGCAATCGGTTTAGTTGATACAAAACATGTTGCATCTGCAACTGCACACGGTAAAGGCAACCCGGTAATGATTGTCGGTTCATCAACGGGACGGGATGGAATTCACGGTGCAACATTTGCATCCGAAGAAATTTCCGAAAAGTCAGAATCAAAACGTCCTTCAGTTCAGGTGGGGGATCCGTTTACAGAGAAATTATTACTTGAAGCTACGCTTGAAATTATTAAACAAGGATTGATCGTAGGAATTCAGGACATGGGAGCTGCGGGTATTTCATGTTCTACTTCCGAAATGAGCGCTAAAGGTAAATCGGGAATGATTGTTAACCTCAATAAAGTTCCTTTACGGGAAGCTGACATGAATGCTTACGAAATTATGCTTTCTGAAAGTCAGGAAAGAATGCTTTTAGTTGCAAAAAAGGGAAACGAAGAAAAAATAAAGGAAGTATTTTCCAAATGGGATTTGAATTGTGAAATAATTGGTGAAGTTACAGACGATCAGAAATTAATCATCAATCATCGTAACGAAAAGAAAGCAGAAATAAATCCATACGATTTAGTTCTTGGTGGTGGCGCACCGGTTTATATAAGGGAAACATCAGAACCTGCTTACTTAAATCAAACAAGAAATTTTGATTTGAAATCGATACCCGAACCTGAATGTATTGCAGAAACTTTCGAGAAGATTTTATCATCACCAAATATTGCATCAAAACGATGGGTTTATGAGCAGTATGATTCAATGGTGCGGACAAATACAATTATCGGACCTGGTTCTGATGCTGCGGTAATTTATATTAAAGGAACAAATAAAGCTTTAGCAGCAAAAACAGATTGTAACGGAAGATATGTTTACTTAAATCCAAAAGAAGGGACTAAAATTGCAGTAGCTGAATCTGCTCGTAATGTAGTTTGTTCCGGTGGAATTCCTCTTGCAATTACAAATTGTCTTAATTTTGGCAATCCATATAAACCGGAAGTTTACTGGACATTTAAAAAAGCCATTGAAGGAATGGGTGAAGCATGCAGATTCTTTAATACACCGGTTACCGGCGGTAATGTTAGCTTTTATAATGAAAGTCCAGAAGCCGCAGTTTATCCTACACCTGTAATTGGAATGGTTGGATTGATAGAGAAACTTGAGAATGTAACATCGGCTGAATTTAAAAATGAAGGGGACCTAATTTATGTTCTTGGCGAAGATTACGAGGAAGTTGGAGGAAGCGAATACTTAAATGAAATTCATGGATTAGTTGCTGGTGAAATTCCACGCATCGATCTTCAAACAGAAAAGGATTTGCAAAGTCTATTGCTGGAATTAATTGATTCCGGTCTTGTTAATTCAGCACATGATATTTCTGATGGCGGAATATTGACGGCTCTTGCAGAAAGCTGTATTATAAATCATGAGAAGATGATTGGCGCAAGAGTAAAGATTCATATAAAAACGCGTGAGGATTTTACTTTCTTCTCCGAAACTCAATCGAGAGTTGTTGTTTCTATTAATCCTGAGAACAAAGAAAAGTTTGAAAATATAGCATCAAAAAGTTTTACACCATTTATTTACATTGGAGAAACCGGGGGAAAAGGCTTGAGCATAAATGATCAATACGATTTTCCTTTAACCCTTCTTGCCAGGCTCTATTATAGTTCTATTGAAAAGAAAATGGAACATGTAATAGGTTAGTATGATCAAGTTCAAGATTTTCAAACAGATCGGCTCGATTATTCCAATACCTGTTTTCAGGAAAATCCTGGAATTTTTTAAACATTATTTTATTGGATTATATAAAAGGATTGATGAATACAATCTTTTTTTTGCCGGTGCCGGTATTGCTTATTCACTCTTTCTAGGAATGATCCCGTTAATATTATTAGTATTCTCACTTCTCAGTAACCTCTTTGATGTAAAGACTTTGCAAAACCAGATCTTTCAGATAATTGATACTGTAATTCCTTATCCTGTTTATGCATCATACATGAAGAAAGTAATTGAAACACGTTTGCCGGAATTTGTTGGATATAGCACTATTGCCGGATATACAGGAGCAATCGGATTGCTTATTACATCCACATGGATATTCAGCAGTATGCGAACTATACTTAATAGAATATTCCATACAACAATACAGAAGAATCCGTTCGTAGGATTATTAAGAGATTTGGGGATGGTAATATTGCTGGTAATTTTTATTACCCTTTCCACATTTGTTTTTCCTATTGTAAATTTAATCCTGGAAGTAGCTCAAACTTCTCATGTAATGAGTTCGTTTAATGTAAGTGCAATGTGGAATTCTGTAGTATGGGTTTCATCACTTTTAATAATGCTTATAATGTTCTTTTCATTATACTACTTAATTCCATACGAAAAATTACCCAAGAGAGTTGCGTTACTGAGCGCATTCTGGACAACTTTATTGTGGGAGTTAGCACGTAATGTATTCGGTTATTACATTCAATATTTTTTCAGTTCCAATGCATTATACGGAGCATTTGCTTTAATCGTGGTTATACTGTTCTGGGTATATTATTCATCATGTATTTTTATTATCGGTGCGGAAATCGGCCAGCTCTACAGAGAAAGACTTTCGGTTAAATCAAAAAAGAAATAAGTTATTTTATAATAGAACAATTCAAAATAATTATTGGTAAAAAAATGATCTGCAATAAAAAATTTATATATCTGTTGATAACACTATTTTTCATTTTCAGTCGTGAAAATTTCCCTCAATTAATGCCTCTTGCCGAAAAACAAACTGATCCGGTAAAAAAGGAAAAACTTCTTACTCAGGATTTGAGAGAAATTAAAAAAGCAAAATTACTAAAGGTTGAAGAACGGACACGATTTTTGCATTATAACTCAGATGGTTCATTCTCTTCACAAAAAATTCTTGCAGAAAAAAGTTACTTCGATAAAAACGGTAATAAGATTGAACACATAAATCTTAAAAGCGATTCTTTGCTGGAGAACCGTCAAACCTTTCAATATGATTCTTTGGGACATTTGATATTAACCGAATCCTATAACGAAAATGATTATGTAATTCTAAGACGGCAATCAATTTATGATGAAAAGGGGAGAGAGATTTTAAGAAAATTTAACGAGGCAAAATCCCGCGGTGAAAGCAAAGCAGAAATGAAATACAATGAAAACAATCAGCTTGATGAATTAATTACTTATAGACCGAATGGAAAAATTCTTACAATTATTAAGATGTATTACGATAAAGGCCGGCTTGTTAGTTTTGAAAGTCAAAATGAGAATGGAGCTGTAGTTGATAAATCATTTTTAAAATACGACAACGATGGAAATATTATAAGCGAAACAATAACAAACAATAAAGATAGTGCAACAGTCTATTATGAGTATAACTCCGATGGTTATGTTACTAAGATTAAATATCCCGATGCAACCAGATATATGGAATACAACAGCAACGGGGATTTAATCGAAGATAAGCAGATTTATCACACGGGTGAACCGGAGTTCAAATTACGGTTTACTTATTACGATAACGGATTAATTAAAGAAAGCATCCGTTATTCGTCCGATGATAAACCAACATTCTATTCTGTATATGATTACGAATTTTACAAATGATAAGTTTTCTGCCGCTTGGCGGTGCTGATGAAATCGGTGCAAATTGTTTTTACCTGAACATTTTCGGTACCGGAATCCTTCTTGATTGCGGGATTCATCCGAGAAAAACAGGTTTCGATTCGCTCCCAGATTTCAGTTTGATTGAGGATTTACCTTTAGATTTTGTTTTGATTACTCACGCTCATCAGGATCACATCGGTTCACTTCCATTTTTAGTACAAAAATTTCCTCATGTAATTATTTACTCTACTACTCAAACAAAAGAGATAGCAGAAGCCACACTTCATAATGCTGCAAACATTCTGGCACAGAACTCATCAATAGAAAATGACTTTAAAATTTATACTCACGAAGAAATTGATCTGCTGGTAAGAAGCATCCGGGGTGTGAATTATAATGAAGTTGTTTCTATTAAAGGAATGCGACACACAAGTTCTTCAGGAATAAATGTTTCTTTTCACGATGCCGGTCATATACTTGGTTCAGCAGGTATTTTACTGGAACATAATGATCAAAAAATATTTTTCAGCGGTGATATAAATTTTTCAGATCAATCTATTATGATTGGATGCGCTCTAAAAGAAATACGCAATATTGATGTTTTAATCCTCGAATCAACCTATGGTGCTACCGATTCTAAAAAACTGGGAACATGGTCAACCGAAACTGAACGTTTGATCAAATCAGCAAATAAAGTAATTCATGATGGCGGTTCAATTCTTATCCCTGTTTTTGCTCTCGGAAAAACACAGGAACTACTTTCTCTACTTCACTTACAAATGATAAAAAGAAAATTAACCGAAACAAATATTTTTACCGGTGGAGTTGGCAGAGAGATTTCCAATATTTATGACCGTAACCGGTATCTTACACGACGAAGTAGTTCAGACCTACTCTTAAAAGAAATTCCTCAGCAGAATATTTTTGAGATAGAAGATTTAACATATTTCCAAAAGAATCCGTCCATAGTTCTTGCATCAAGCGGAATGATACTGGAAGGGACTACTTCATTTAAGCTTCTGGATTTCTGGATGCAGCAGAAAAACTTTGCTGTTTTTGGAGTCGGTTATATGGATGAATCAACTCCGGGTTTTCGTTTAATGAATTCTCGAAAGGGTGATAAAATAAAATTAACAGACTTTAGTGAACCTAAAAAGGTTAATTGTAGTGTTGAAAGATTCTATTTCCCGTCCCATTCAATTAGAGAAGATTTAATTAAAGTATTTAAGTCAGTAAATCCTTGTAAAGTTATTCTTGTTCATGGTGATATTGATTCTAAAGACTGGCTGGGGTATAAGATTTTAGAGCTTAATCCGCATATTAAAGTAGCTTCGGCAGAAACCGGAAAATCATTTTTGCTCTGAGATCACATCCTATCACAATTTAATTTCTTTTCGTTTACACTTGTCGCTCAAATAATTATATTAGACAGAGGTTCAGAAATATATTTTCAGTTTTATTTAGAATCAAAAATTTATACACAGGGGTAAAAACAATTTAGTTGTTACATTTCAATCAAGGAGGTCTGCTTATGAAAATTTACAAACTATTGGCAATATTTATTCTGATTGCAATGGTTGGTTCAATTGCACAGACAAAAAGTACAAAACCCAAAACAACAACAAAAAAAGCCGAAGAAACAACTCAATATATTCCACCACCGCCACCTCCACCAAAAGATGGAGTTTTTATTCATATCTCAAGTGGTTTAGAAAATCCTCATAAAGTTTTAATGGGATTAACAATGGCTCTAAGAATGGCTGATGAAAATGACGTTTATGTCTATATGGATATTAATGCTGTTAATGTTGTTCTGAATAATTCAAAAAGTCTCGAAATGAACAAATTCGAAACGTCTAAAATTCTTGTTGATAAGATTCTTAATAAAGGTGTTAGAATTGCTGTTTGTCCTACCTGTCTTGAAGTTGCAAACAAAACTCAATATGATTTAATGAAGGGTATTAAGCTCGCAAATAAAGAAGACTTTTTCGGATTCACACAAGGGAGAATATTGACTTTAGATTATTAACAGTACAATTAATTTAATAAGGAGTGTCCGATTGGTGGGAAGCCAATCGGACATTTTTTTGCATCGAGGATTATGAACATTTGCCAAGGAGTTTAGAACTTTACATAAGAGAGTTCGTTAGTTTTTTCCGGATGCTCTTCTAAATATTTTTTCATCAAGTGCGACAGATAAAACTTTTCACTCATCTTTCTAACACCTTCATACTCATTAAATAGAGAAGTCCTCTGAACCATATAAACTGCTTGCCTATTCCCGATCTTAATAAGAGATAAAGCGGCTACAATTCTTGCTGCATAGCATTCATCATCTCTTAGAATCTTCATCAGATCCAGAACAGCTTTTTCAGATTTGTACTCGCCTAAATAATAAGCACAACTTGTTCGCAAACCTTCATTATCAGATTTTAAACCTATAAGTAAATTAGCTTCGATGGTTTTATACTTTGCCTTTACAGCCGGGTCTAATTCGTCTTTTGCAATTGCTGTAGATGACAAGAGAAGAACTGAAATAAGAATAATCGAGATTAACTTTGATGCTTTCATTGTTCCCCCAATGATTTTGTTTATTTATTTAATCAGCACAAGAATTTTTTTTCTACACTATATGACGCTACTGTTTCTTATAAAGTTGCTTTGTAGATTTTTTTGTGCCTAACGGTTTATGCAGGTAGGGGTCAATGCTGGTTTATAATTTTTGATCTGAAATATCAATCGGATTTGAATTCTCTAAATATTTTTAATGCTTTTTTGCTGAACACAACAAGAAAGAGAATCAGGGCAGATATTATAATCCATATTTCCATCGAGTATTTTTTTAAATTCTAATTTACATTCAGAATTGATTGAAATAAATGAAATAAAACAACCCATTTCACGAATGTGAGTGTTCTCACTTTTCAAATGAATTTCAATAATAGAACACATTTTCATTTAGGATTATTTTTTCTTGAAGATGAGTCAGAATCTCACTCTACAGCATTACACCACCTCCTTACTCAGCTGGTAAATCAAGTCTTACTGCAATTCTTTAAAACAAAACAACCCAGCATTTTCATATAAGGATGTTCGGATTAGTAACCGGGACAGGTTCCCTGGGAGCGGGACTTCTCTTAGCTTTAAAACAAAACTGGTCCTGTGCACTATTTAAAACAAAAAATCCCCACACAAAAGTGTGAGGATTTTCTGTTTTAGTAGCGGGGACAGGACTTGAACCTGTAACCTTCGGGTTATGAGCCCGACGAGCTACCAATTGCTCCACCCCGCGATGTAATTTTTTTAAACCTTCGGGTTATGAGTCCGAAAAGCTCCTCCGCTTTCGGCGGACCCCATCCCGCGGTAAAATTTCATCTATTAAATAAGAACATGTTCAAACTTGGGGCTCAAATATATGAAACCATTTTTCTACTGTCAAATTATTCATACTTACTTAATCTTTACTTGATACTTACTTGCTCATTCACAATATTCGCAATAAACAAAACTGTTGCCAATGCTCAAAACACTACTTATCAAAGATTACGCACTCATCGAAAATATCCAGGTTGAGTTTGGAAAGGGATTAAACATTATAACCGGAGAAACCGGAGCCGGCAAATCTATTCTAATTGATGCTATGGGACTACTTCTTGGTGAAAGAGCTTCAACTGAAGTTGTAAGAAAAGGTTCTGATAAATCGATAGTAGAAGGAATCTTTGATATTGAAGGAAATAAAAAGGTACAGAGTTTACTAACCAACAATGAGATAGAATTTAATGATGAATTAATTGTGCGCAGAGAAGTTTCTCTGAAAGGTACAAACAGATGTTTCTTAAACGACACCCCTATCACTCTCAATCTAATTAAAGAAATTGGTGATCTTCTTGTTGACCTTCATGGACAGCACGAGCATCAATCACTCTTAAAAGTGGAAACACATATCGAAATGCTAGACGAAGTAGCTAATCACTTTGAAAATATTGAAAGTTACCAAACTAAATTTAGCAAGCTGAACAATTTATTAAGAGAATTGAAAGAACTATTAAAAAAAGAGAATGAAATAAAAGAGAAAAAAGATCTGTATGAATTTCAGATTAAAGAGATTGATGAAATTTCTCCCGACCCGGATGAAGATATAAAACTTGAAAATGATTTGAAGATTCTTGAGAACTCTGAAAAATTATTGACATCTGCCAGCGAAATTTACGGATCGATTTACGAAAACGAGGATTCCATTCTGGATAGAATTTCGGAAATAAAAAACAAACTGAATGAATTATCAAAAATTGACCAGTCGTTTTTAGAAAAGGTTAACGAAAGCGAATCGATTATTGCAATACTAAATGATATCTCTACATTTGTTAGAACATATAAAGAAAGAATTGATCTGGATCCCGAAAGTGTTGAAATATCCCGCATCAGACTCGGTTCTATTAATTTATTAAAGAAAAAGTTTGGCGGCTCATTAAAATCGGTAATTGAACACCGTGAGAAAATTGGAAAAGAATTCGAACTGGCAGAAAACTTTTCGGGCAAAATTTCTGAACTCAGTAGAGAAATTGAATCTACAAGAAAAGAGTGCGGAATACTGGCTAAGAAAATTTCTGCAAATAGAAAAATAGTCTCAAAGAAAGTTAAAAAGGAAGTTGAAGAGTCATTAAAAAACCTTGGTATTACCGATGCAAATTTTGATGTGAGAATTGAAAATCAATCCCCCGACTCACAAGAAGAAAATTACATTATAGTTGATAACAAAAATTTCAGATGTGACCCGAACGGCTTCGATAAAATCGAATTTTTCATTTCAACCAACATTGGTGAAGATACAAAACCATTGGTAAAAGTTGCATCAGGCGGAGAAGTATCCAGAATTATGCTCGCATTAAAATCGATTCTTGCCAAATCCGATAAATTACCGATCCTCATTTTTGATGAAATTGACACAGGTGTAAGCGGAAGAATAGCTCAGAAAGTAGGTCACGCGCTCAAATCTCTTGCTTCATTTCACCAGATTATTGCCATTACACATTTACCGCAGATTGCCGGATTATCGGATTATCACTTTGCGGTTGAAAAAAGAAAAATGGGGAATCGTGTTGTAAGTTTTATTAGAATGCTTACAAATGAAGAAAGAGTTAATGAAGTGGCAAAATTAATTAGCGGGGAAAAGATTACAGAAGCGGCACTTAATGGTGCAAAAGAATTAATGAATTTGAATTAACAGTGTTTTTAGACACAAAAATAAATTTGTAAAGTCAATGCGGATAATTAAATTCACTTGCAGAATAAATTAATACACTATGGAGGCAATTATGAAAAAGAATTATACATCGTTCTTCCTCTTATTAATTCTTGTCATATCATTTTCAACGAATGTAAATGCACAGGATGATCTAGAAAAAACATTGTCAAGATTATCATCCTCTGCCGGTAAAGCTTATGTAAATCCTGTTATCTCTGCTTTCGGCTCAAATTTAAATTCGGGATGGGTTAGTATTCTCCCGCCGGCAACTAAACTTGGTTTCCACCTTAATGTAAAAGTTATTGGAATGGGATCGTTCTTTTCTGATGATGTTAAAAAGTTTAATGCAAATGGCGATTTCTTCTTCAGTCAATCGCAAGCAGATCAGATTTTACAGGCATCGGGCTATGGTACAAATCATCCCGCTTATTCTACTTTGAAAAACGAGTTAACCAAAACAACATTCAGCGTCAATTTTTCCGGACCTACTATTGTCGGAAGTAAAAATGAAGGGTTGAAAGTGAAGTTTCCCGGTAAGACAATTTCTTCGGGCGGTCAAACTTACACCTTGAATCCATACGAGTTATCAATTCCTGAGGTAAAAGGATTTCTTGATGATCTTAAGATTTTTCCAACAGCAGCGGTTCAAGCTACAATTGGAACAGTTGCTGGTACTAATGTTTCCTTTAGATATTTCCCGAGTGTAAATATTGAAGACTTGGGTAAATTTACATTCTGGGGAGTTGGTGCAATTCATAATCCGGGTGCCTGGTTGAAAAATCCTTTGCCGGTTGATATTGGTGTTGGTTATTTTATTCAGCAGATGAAGGTTGGAGATATTTTTGAAAGCAACGCATCTCAATTCGGTTTATATGTTGGAAAAACTATCGGGGCTATTGTTTCAATTTCTCCTTATGCTGGTTTTACAGTTGAATCATCAAAGACAACGGTAAAATATAATTATCAATCCAATCAAGTTGTTAATGGTGTGCCTGTTCCTCCGGCAAAAGTTGAATTCGAACTTGAAGGAGAAAATAGTACTGCGTTTTTAGTCGGTTTAAATATTAAACTCGTCGCTATTAATATTAATGCGGATTATAAAATAGCAAAGACCAAAACTGCAAGTGCGGGTATTTCTGTAGGATTATAAATTATTACAAAACCTTGAAGGCGAAATGCCTTCAAGGTAATTTTATTCAAATTCTGTTTGAACTCTTGTCGCTGAATTCAATAATTCTTTTAACGAATTAACATAGGGAAGCAACTCACTCATATTTCCCTTATCTATTGTTAGACTTTTCATCATCATTGCTTGCATTGCAGATAACGAACCCGTTAAAATTTTCTTCCATGTATCTTTACCGGCGCTTATTATAAAATGACACTTATTAATATCATCCTGATTCGCAGTTTGAATTCCAATGCATTCCCCGTTGTTTAAATCAAGCAATAATGATTGCTTATCCTGGCTATCTTTAATTGAGAGGATTAACAACCAATCCCATCCCTCGGATGAATTTTTGTATTCCTGATTCAGGTTAATCTGGTTTTTTAATTCTGCAGCCCATTCCGGACTAAAAAATTTCATAATATTTATTCCCCGGTTGATAGTTGTGATAATTAAAATAGTTAATTTTGCCTTTGAATGGAAATAATGAATTTGACTATGAAAGAAACAGCAATTTACATTCACATCCCGTTCTGCGATCATAAATGCATCTACTGCGATTTTTATTCTATTATCTCTTATGATAATGTAAGGTCATATTTATCATCAATTAAAAAGGAGATAAATTTCTTTGCCGAAAAATATTCTTCAAACAGAGAGATAATTTCGATTTTCTTTGGAGGGGGAACTCCCTCTTTCATGGAATCTGAATACATTGGCGAGATAATTGATGAGATAAAAAAATGTTTTACAGTAAAATCTGATGCAGAGATAACAATTGAAACAAATCCCGGTACTGTCTCAATTAACAAGCTCGAAAAATTTTTATCTGCTGGGATCAATAGAATAAGTATTGGTATACAGTCCTTTAACGAAAAGGAATTAAAATTTCTTACACGAATTCATGATAGTGATACTGCCAAACAAACTGTCCGCGATGCCAAATCCGTTGGATTTGATAACATTAGTATCGATCTAATTTTCAACCTTCCAGATCAAACAAAAGAAATCTGGCGGTCGAACCTTCAACAGGCAATTGAATTACCGATCACCCATATTTCCGCATATAGTCTTATACTTGAACCGGGAACGATACTAAATAAAATGGTTCTCGATGGAAAAGTAAAATTGCAAAGCAACGATTACGATGCTGATCTTTACGAATATACAATCGGATTTCTTACCGGCACTGGATTCATGCAATATGAAGTATCCAACTTTGCTAAAGTTGGTTACGAATGCATTCATAATAATGCATATTGGAGATATAAAGATTACATGGGGTTTGGAACGTCGGCGCATTCATTTGTTGATGGAGAACGCTGGTGGAATTATTCCGGGTTGAATTTCTATTTGGAATCAGTTAAGAAAAAAGGGAACGCAGTAATTGGAAGAGAAGTTTTAACTAATGAACAAAAATTAAATGAGTATGTAATGCTTGCCTTAAGAAGTAAAGGGCTGGATCTAAATGAACTCGTAGCTAAATTTGGAAATGAATGGATAATAAAAAACCAACCGGAAATTAATTTTCTTCTGATAAACAGCTTTATAAAAATTTATAACACCCGAATGATCTTTACTTCTAAAGGATATGCAATGTGTGATGAACTTTTGCTTCGTTTCAAATAAGAAGCAGAAAAATTCACTTCTAATTTACATTGACTTTAACTAAAAGTATTCTAAATTGATAAACAAAAAAAGGTGTTTATTGTGAATAACAAGAATACCTGTATAAGCTTCATTGTATTAAC
>JBBIHP010000087.1:0-12339 GCA_037446915.1 Ignavibacteria bacterium | reverse complement strand
CATTGCCGGAACAGATCCGGTTGCGAGAATTGCCTTCTCGTAAATTACTTCTTCGGTTGTTCCATCAAGCTTAGCAACCGATAAAGTGTTTGAGTTTACAAACGTAGCTCTACCGTTTATGTAGTTTACTTTTCTCTGTTTGCAAAGCTGACCCAATCCGCCAGTAAGTTTTGTAACAACTCCATTTTTAAAATCGCGAAGTTTATTTATATCAATTTTCGGTTCGCCGAATTCGACACCCCACTTTTTTGCTTCACTAGCTTCGTGAATAAGTTTAGCAACATGAAGCAATGCCTTGGATGGAATACATCCGCGGTAGAGACAAACACCGCCGGGATTTTTTTCGAGATCTATTAATGTTACGTTCATGCCTAAATCCGCGGCAAGAAATGCAGCCGCATATCCTCCGGGACCACCACCAATTACTGCTAATTGAGTTTTTACTGACATATTACCTTTCCAAATATTTAATTATCAATGCTTCAAAAATAGTAAAAAACAGCAAGAATATTTTTAGTGTAATCTGAAAACTTCTGGTTTTACTTTCTGATGGCTGGTTCAAAAAATAAATTATTTTTTCAATTCATTTTGAATGTTCAATTGCTCACTATTTTTCATAAAATTAAATCGTTTTGACTTGCTTGCATTTAACTGATTGTTATATTAGTTATTAACGATTCAGCATTTTAAAATCCATATTCATTTAAATAACAATTTATGCTCCTTCTTCTACTTTAAAAATATGCTTCATCAAATAAATAGATTATAACCCAGGTAATTACTACAAATATTTTTGAAATAGTTTTTTATAAAAATCAGGAAAGTAAAATGAAAAAAATTATACTACTTCTATTAGTTTGTATTGCGATAAACGCACAGAATGATATTTACAAAAACATACCTCATTTATCAAAAAAAGGTTACACCACTCAATTAATAGTCGATGGCAAACCTTTCTTAGTTTTAGGTGGCGAATTGGGTAATTCCTCTTTTACAAGTCTTGAGTATATGAAGCCGATCTGGCCAAAATTAAAAACAATGAATTTGAATACAGTACTTGTCCCAGTGTATTGGGAATTGATTGAACCGGAAGAAGGCAAATTTGATTTTGTTCTCTTCGATCAACTGGTTAATGAAGCGAGAAAGTATAATCTGAAACTTGTTTTACTCTGGTTCGGATCGTGGAAGAATAGTATGTCGAGTCATGCACCCTCATGGGTTAAAAAAAATCAGCAACGATTTCCCAGGGTAAAAGATGATAAGGGAAGAAGTCACGAAATTCTTACTCCTTTTAGCGATGAGAATCTAAATGCGGACTTAAAAGCATTTAAAGCATTGATGAAGCATGTTAAAGAGATTGATGGTAACCAGCACACAATAATTATGATTCAACCGGAAAATGAAATAGGAATGCTTCCCACAGCAAGAGATTATCATCCGCTTGCAAATAAAAAATTTGAAGAACCTGTGCCTGAAGAATTTATTGAATACTTAAGGAAAAATAAGAACAACCTTGTACCGGAATTTGCCGAGGTTTGGGGAAAGAATGGTTATAAAGAATCGGGAACATGGGATGAATTATTTGGAAAAGGACTTCACACGGAAGAAATTTTTATGGCGTGGTATTATGCGAAATTTACGGATACGATTGCAGAAGCCGGTAAATCAATTTATCCATTGCCGATGTTTGTTAACGCCGCTTTGAATCGTCCCGGTCGATTGCCCGGTTCGGGTTATCCTAGCGCCGGACCGTTGCCTCATTTAATGGATATCTGGAAAGCCGGCGCACCATCAATCGATTTTTTATCGCCAGACTTTTATTTCCCCAACATTAAACACTGGTGCGATCTTTATACTCGTCAGGGAAATCCGCTCTTTATACCCGAGCATGATTTCAATAATACTGTTGCAGCCAAAGCAGCATTTGTGATTGGTCATTATGAAGCAATCGGATTCTCCCCTTTCTCAATTGAGTCCACGAATCATCCCGAGAATGAACCGATCGGAAAAGTATATAATTTGGTTAAGCAGCTAACACCGGTTATCACCGCTAATCACGGTCAAAAAAGAATTGAAGGAGTTCTGTTCGATAAAGAAACACCGGAAAGCATTTTCACACTCGGTGATTACGAATTTACAGTAAGACATAGTTACACGCTTGGATACGAAGCAAATTCGAAAAACGACTCGTGGGAAACTACCGGTGCAATAATAGTTCAGACAAACGAAAATGAATTTTATGTTGCCGGTTCGGGATTTGTGATTACATTCAAAAATATTAAGAACCCGAATCTTACTGTTGGAATTCTAAAAACTGATGAGGGCAAATTTGAAAATGATGAATGGAAAGTAATCCGACATATGAATGGCGATCAGACTCATCAGGGGAGACACATTCGAGCATTTGTTAATGATTTTTCAATTCAGAGAGTTGAATTATACAACTATGAATAATTTTTTAATAAATAATATTCCGATGTAATGATGGGAATGCAACGATGAAATTGCAAAACGTTTTGTGGTTTTGGTTGATAATGTTAGTTACTATTACAAATGGACATTGTCAATCAGACCAGCATAGAACATGGATGGCAGATAATGGAAACGGAACATTTACTAATCCCATTTTCTTCGATGAATTCTCTGACCCTGATTTAATTCGTGTTGGTGATGACTATTATTTAACCGGAACAACAATGCACACCATGCCGGGTCTTCCTGTTCTTCATTCAAGAGATCTTGTTAACTGGACATTCCTAAGCTATGCAATGAACAAATTAGATTTGGGTCCCGAGTTTAGATTAGAAGAAGGAAAAGAAATTTACGGAAAGGGAATATGGGCGCCATGCTTTCGTTATAATAACGGAAAGTTTTATATCTGGTCTAATGTGAACAGGAAAAAGACCCAACTATTTACTGCAACAAGTCCAAGAGGACCATGGACTCACTCCGAAATGAATGTCTCACTTCATGATCTCTCTGTACTTTTTGATGACAATGGAAAAACTTATGTTGTATGGGGATATGATGAAATACGCTTAGCAGAATTAACTGATGATTTGAAAGATCTAAAACCCGGCACTGAAAAAGTAATTATCCCTAAAGGAAGCGGTGCCGGTGAAGGTTGTCACTTCTATAAAATTGATGGAAAATATTATATCACTTCAACTAACTGGGATCCGGTCTGCTATCAGGTTTGTGCACGCGCTGATAATCCATACGGATCATATGAAATTACAACAATTAGTGCCGAAGAAAATTTAGGTATAGGAACCGGATGGAGAGTACCCTACTCTGAAAAGGAGAAACAATTCAAAGTTTTTCCACCACCTGAAAATCATGTCGGCTGCATTACACTTCATCAAGGAGGAATAGTGCAAACTCAATCGGGTGAATGGTGGGGATTTTCAATGATGGATCACAATTCGGTTGGAAGACTTTTGTGTTTATCACCGGTTACATGGGAAAGCGGCTGGCCTTATTTTGGATTACCGGGCAACCTAACACGTACACCACGTACATGGGTTAAACCGAATACCGGATCAACCTCTAAACCCACAGCTCCGTATAAGCGGAGTGATGATTTTTCAGATTCAAAATTAAAACCGATTTGGCAGTGGAACCATGTCCCTGTTGATAAGAACTGGTCGTTATCAAATCGTAAAGGTTTCCTGTGTTTGAAATCGATGCCGGCAGAAAATTTCTGGCATGCAAAAAACACACTTACTCAACGTGCAATCGGTCCAGAATCAATTGCGACAACTGAATTAGAATTATCCGGATTAAAATCGGGTGATGTTGCCGGACTGGCTCTTCTAAATTTTCCTTATGCATGGATTGGAATTAATTGCAGTAACAACGGTTATGAAATTCAACAATTCGATCAACGAACAAACATTTTTGAGCGTATAAAATTCAATTTGAAAAAGATATGGCTGCGTGTTGAATGCAACTTTGATACTGAGTTTGCATGGTTTAGTTATAGTACTGATGGCAAAACGTTTTCACCGCTCGGTGAAAAATTTATAATGGCTTATCAGCTTAAAACATTTCAAGGTGTCCGGTTCGCATTGTTCAATTACAATACGAAATGGGTTGAAGGAGGAATTGCTGCTTTCAATTCATTTGATGTTTACGAACCACGACCCCATGGATTAACCAAACCGATTCCCTATGGGAAAATAATCTCCTTAATTAACATTGCCGATAATACGGTACTTGTTAACTGGAAAAATTTTTTACGACCTGTTTCCGATAATCACGAGCTTGCAAAAAGTAAAGCTTCCTATTTTAAGGTAATTGATAGAGGGAATGGAAGAATTTCATTGCAATCAGAATTAGATGGCGGTTTTGTTACTATAAAAGACGGTGGAAGAATGAGTGAGGTCCGGATCGAAATAAATGATAGCGGAGAACCATCAACGTTTCAATGGATTGATATGCTTAAGGATGATTTAGCTCTACTTTCACTTAAGACTAACCGATACTTGTCCGTTGATCCTAATGCTGGAAGTCTTTGCTCGGCAGATTCTAAAGGTGCTAGACCTGATAGAAAAGACGGATCATGTTTTAAGTGGATTATTATAGATAAGTAAATCGAGTTAATAATATGCTAATTATGAATAAACATGCCACGAATTTCACTAATTAGCACTAAAGGGTCTTGAAATTAATTTGTGAAAATTAGTGCAATTAGTGGCAAAATGTATTGGTTAAAATTTTGATTCGGCTAACAAGAGCAAATAATAATCATATAAAATAAATCTCTTAATAATTATTGGATCTCGATAATTTTCTAATTTAATATACGAGAGTAATAATGAAAAAAAATTCAATTCCCCCGAAATCTTACAAAATTATTTTTGTTACGTTAGTAATATCATGGATTTTTTCGCCTTCGTTTAATTATTCACAAATTACATCTGTAAGCGGTAAGATTACTACTTCAAATGTGGGCGTACAGAATGCCTCAGTAATTTTTATTAATGAAAATGACACTACTAAAAAATATTATGCTGTAACCGATAATGAGGGAAGTTACAGTGTCGGAGTAATTACATCGGTTAGTTCAAACGAAGATAATATTCCATCGGCATTTCAACTGGAACAGAATTACCCAAATCCTTTCTCATCATCAACAGCAATAGTATATAAGCTTAACAAACATGCAGATGTTCAGTTAAGAATTTATGATATACTCGGAAGAGAGGTAAGAAAATTTAATTTCGAAAATCAATCAATCGGTATTCATGGAATTCATTGGGATGGAAAAAACAACTTCGGAATGCTTTCTCCGGGAGTCTATTTTTATCAGCTCGTTTCGGGAAACAATTCCATTACAAAGAAAATGATTTTCGGTACAAATCGTAATGAAAATTTTACTTTACCAAACTTTATTTCCTCTACATCACTCAGCAATTCTAAACTTGAAATGAACTTTGTGCAGAATGCTAATTACAAAATTAGAATTGAAAATCTACCAAATACTTTTCCGCCAATTATTTCAAAACAAACTAATAATGTATCAGTCAACAGGGATACAACGATCAATATAAGTTTAGATACACAAACTGCTATTCCTGTTGTTACAATTTATAAGGATAGTACGCAACAAATTATTAGAGGAATCGGTGCAGCAAATATTGTGGGCTGGCGACCGGATATGACTTCGAGTCAAATTACAAAAGCCTTTGGAACCGGAGATGGGCAATTAGGGTTTTCTATACTTCGATTGAGAGTACCTTACAGCGGAACAAATCAGGATTTCAGTTTACAGGTTCCAACTGCAAAAGCAGCTCATCAAATGGGAGTTACAATTATAGCATCACCATGGACTCCACCGGCAAATATGAAAACCAACAATAATATTGTAGGGGGCAGATTAAAAGAAAGTTCTTATGCTGCTTACGCTGCACATCTAAAATCATTTGTTGATTATATGGGAACAAATAGTGTTCCTATCTATGCCGTCTCCGTTCAAAACGAACCCGATATTAGTGTTACATATGAATCGTGCGATTGGAATGCCGCAGAGATGACAAAATTTGTTAAAGAAAATGGTGCGGCAATCGGTACAAAGGTTATGGCACCGGAATCATTTAATTTCAACAAAACAATTTCTAATTCTATCCTAAATGACCCTAATGCAGCAAAAAATGTTGATATAATATGCGGGCATTTATATGGTGGCGGACTGGAAAGTTATCCGCTTGCTGCAAGTAAAGGAAAAGAATTATGGATGACAGAATATCTCGACCTCGATACCTCATGGACTGCAAACCTTGGAACAGGAACA
This sequence comes from Ignavibacteria bacterium, assembly GCA_037446915.1. Taxonomy (GTDB): domain Bacteria; phylum Bacteroidota; class Ignavibacteria; order Ignavibacteriales; family Melioribacteraceae; genus DSXH01. Next base: position 6,044 of record JBBIHP010000087.1, on the reverse strand, counting down.
CAAATCCAGAATTGTATGAATGCCGGAATGAATGCTTACGTCTGGTGGTACATAGTAAGATTCTATGGACCGATTCATGAAAACGGATACATTACAAAACGCGGTTATGTGATGTCTCAATTCGCACGCTTTGTTAGACCCGGTTATTACAAAATAAAATCCACTCCACCACAAAGAAATACTAATGTTACAGCTTATAAAGGTGACGGATCTAAACTTGTAATTGTAGCTTCGAATATTACTTCATCACCTATGATTTATTCATTTGATATTCCAAACACCAGTATAAATTCATTTTCACCTTACATAACAACGCAAATAAAAAACTGTATCAAGGGAAATAATATTCAGGTAGTTAATGGAAGGATTACAATTATTCTTGAACCATCGAGTATTACAACTTTTGTTTCTAATTGAGTTATAACTGAAATTTTAATGTGAATGTTTCTATGAAATCTTATCAAATAATTGTTTTCTGGTTTATTTCAATTACAATATGCATCGGTCAATCTGCTTCATTCAAAACTTATATGAATCCTGTTATTCCCGGTGATCATCCGGACTGCACATTAACGAAAGTTGGAAATCATTTTTATACCACTGGTTCGTCATTCAATCCTACTCCTGTTATTTATCACTCAACAGATTTGGTTCACTGGGAAGCAATAGCTCAACCAGTACGTGCTGCATGGTCAGGTTATGGTGATGAGCCAGCCGGCGGTTGCTGGGGCGGACAGGTTGTATTCTATAATAATAAGTGGTGGCATTTCTTCTCGCGCGCAAATAAAATGTATTTTACTACTGCCGATAATATCCGGGGAACATGGACTCTACCAACACTTATGAATACACCTCCACAAGTTCCCGGATTAGGTTACGACAATTCTATCTTTATTGATAACGATGGTAGCTGGTATCTTCTTGTTAAGAACGGACAGGTTAATAACTGGATTGTTCAACTTGGTAATGATGGTCAACCTCAAGGTGCTGTTTACGATTTACGTTGGCTAAATCCGGCACCAAATTATCCTTTCGGCTGGGCGGAAGGTCCTGTAATGTGGAAATATAAAGGATATTATTTTTACTCGTTTGCACGAAATGTATCCGGCGGACAAAAAGTTTTCAGAAGTAATAGATTAACCGACGAACAGAGTGCCTGGGAAAATCTCGGTGATTTCTTTAATGAAAATGATCCGTTGAAATGGCAAGCGTTATTTCAGAATCCAAATCACAGTTCAGCAGTTGTAATGCTGGATGACAGCACACATTGGGTTGTTCACCCATTATGGCGTAATGCTAATAACAATGAATGGTATGGTCAGGGCAGACAGGGATTATTAAATCAAGTAAAGTATGATGCAAACTTAAAACCGACTGCTGATTACCCTACCAATGTTCCAAAAGATGCGCCCAAATTACCGAGCAGCGGTATTCCATGGATGGTTCCTCATTCGGATTTTTTTGATTCCGAGAAATTAAACCCCGAATGGTCCTTCCTTGGTTTTACTCCGGAGAGTTCATGGTCACTTTCCGAACGTACCGGATGGTTAAGATTATCAAATAAACGTAAACCAAATACAATCATAAAAAATGATGGTGAACATAATTATTCAATAATAACAAAACTTGATTTTGCGGCGCAGTCTGTAAATGATCTTGCCGGTATTTGGATTTTTAATGGAAAGCAAACTCTATTTGCAAAACTTTTCAGTTCAACAGATAGCACCGGGAATAAAGTAATTGGCTTCAGTTATAAAACAACTTATTACGAAGTTAAGAATTCTAACGCAAAAGATAATATTGTTATACTTAAGCTTATTAGAGAAAATCACTCATTAACCGGTTATTTCAGTTTGGATGGATCTAAATGGGTACAAGTAGGAAACAGCATAGATGTAACTGATATGGATGGTTTTCAATCGGATTATAATTCGTGGACGGGAAACCGTCAGGGTTTGTTTGTTCAAGGAAATAATCCGGCATATTTCGATTACTACACTTATCGCGACGCTTACTCGCCAATAGTTGCAGAATATCCGGCAAATCAATTTGGAACCACTCCTCCATCCCGCCCAAGTTCAATTCGTTTTCTTGATAATATTCATAATGATGATTGGGCATTATATGCCGGTGTTGAATTTGGAAACAATCAATATATCAAGAAACCGGATTCGTTTGTAATTGTTGCATCATGCGGATCTACTGGCGGTGTAATTGAAGTCTGGCTCGATTCACTCGATTCCAATAATAAAATTGCTGAGTGCGAAATCATCAATACCGGTGACTGGAGTACTTATAAAACTTTTTCAACAAAAATTTTAAAAACCGTTTCAGGCAATCATGATGTTTATCTAAGATTCAAGGGTTCAGGAAGTGATAAGCTTTTCAATCTGCAGTCATTAACTTTTATTGATACCACCCCGCCAACATCAATCAATGAAACAGGTTTGAAAGATATTCCTGATGAATTTATACTTGAGCAGAATTATCCCAATCCATTTAATCCTACTACAACAATTAAATTCACAATACCGGGCGTTGAGTCGAAGCATGCTTCAACATTACAATTAGTAACACTGAAAGTTTTTGATTTATTAGGAAGAGAAATCGTAACTCTTGTTGATGAATATAAATTACCGGGTCTATATTCAATAACATTTAATGCTGCCGGGTTTTCCAGCGGTATTTACTTTTATCAGCTCCGATCTTCCAACTTTTCTGAAACAAAAAAATTTGTTCTTGTGAAATGATTTTCAATGAATATTCGGGGGTAAGGGATGAAAAAATTTTTATTCGTATTATTTATATCATTGCTATCAGTTCCAGAAACAGTCTTCACACAAATAATAGTTAACGTTCCCGGCGACAGTTCACCGGAAGGTGGGAATCTTAATACCGCAGTAGAAACAGCAATAAAATCGGGAACACTATCAAGTTCAATATTTCAGCTTCAGCTTAACAGCAGATATATTTTGAGTAAACCTATTACTATTCCCAGAGGAGAGCATCTAACTATTGTTGCACCCGACCCTGGATTAACACAACATACAGCACCGCCACAAATTCGTTGGGTTTTTAAACCATGGCCGACATGGCCAGATTACATCAGTGATACTACAAGAAAAAATATTTTCGATTGCTATGGAAACTTAACCCTAAAAAATGTTTGGCTGCTTTACGCAGATACAGAGGGTAGTAAGATTGGATCATCTATTATTTTCCGTGATGATCCGTTATCAAACAACCGTAAATGCGAATTTGAAAATGTAATTATCGATTATGCGACAATTCCACCAGATGGTGGAGGAGCAATAACCGTAGCATGTAAAAATTTCAATGGCACTTTTAAAAACTGTTACTGGAAAAACTGTACCGATCTCCACTTCAGGTATTACGGCAGAGCTCTTTCATTTCCCTTCAATTCCAGAGGATGGTATGGAAATTCTATTGTTTTTGAGAATTGCACTTTTGCAAATATCGGTTACGTATTAATGCAAGAAGGTGGCCAGTATTATAATTATGTTAAGTTTAATCACTGTACATTTTTAAATGTAGTTATGTTTTCATTGCAAGCCGGTTGGTGGAATAAACTCGCAGTTACAAATTGCATTTTTGTAAATTCTTATATGTATGGATACCTCCATGCATTGGATCCAGAACCGTATGGAGGCACATTAAGAATTGATAACCTTAATGCGTCATATTCAGGAAACACCTATACATTTCCATTTAATGAAGAAGACCGACGTATTTTATTTACACATTACAGCTATTACATAGAACCATGGTTAAGTAATTGGATGTGGAATAATCCAACCAGTCAACTTCTTAGAAGCTCTGGCAGGTTAACTGAAGTACCATTTCCTCAACCTATGTTAAATTCTCGGACTATAGCATTTTTTGATTCGACAGATTCTCATGGGGAAAAAGTTTTTCCGTATATGAATCGAGTAAGTTTGTACGACTCTACTGATCCCGGATTTATTCATCCTCCAACTGATACAACTTTGATTAAAATTTTTCTTGAGCATAAATGGTTTGATAGCCAGGATCAAAACTGGGCATGGAAACCGGAAAATAGTATTAATTATCTCTGGCCTCTAGAAGAAAACCTTGCATATACAAATTCCAGATTAGCAAAAACTGGAATAAGTGAATTTCCATTAGGTGATTTATACCGCTGGTGGCCTGAGTATTATCAACAGTGGACAAAACAGGAATCGGTTGAAAATGATACAATTAATAAATGGCTGAATTATGGTTTCGGCCCGGTCGTTGGTGTTCATGAAAATGTAAGTATTCCTGATAAATTTATACTCGAGCAGAATTATCCCAATCCTTTTAATCCTACTACAACAATTAAATTCACAATACCGGGTGAAGAATCGGGGCATACCTCCACCCTTCGCTTAACTAAGTTAAAAGTATTTGATAATTTGGGCAGAGAAGTTGCTACTATCGTAAACGAATATAAACCACCGGGAATTTATTCTGTATCATTTGATGCCGGGAAATTATCAAGCGGAATTTATTTCTACAGACTTACGGCTGATAATTTTTCTCAAACAAAAAAAATGATATTGATAAAATAAAGGGGATGATATAATGGGGGACAAAAAATATCTTCTTATTATTCTTTTTTTAATAGCTTCGACTTTAATAACTGCTCAAACAACATTTAAAAGGGGTACTTTACTTCTTGTTGATATAAGAAAGACTGAATTAAATTTTGCCGATTCAATTTGGCATTGGGAAGATTACCGCTCAAATGATAGATATATAATCGATGAATGTTTGGAAATATTCTTAAAAAATAATATTCTTTATCTATTAACATCACGCGATTTCAACCATTATTACCTTCCTTCATTCGGATCAAGGGCATATAAGGTTATAAACACATCTTCACAGAAAGAATTTAATGTAGCAACAACCGGCCACGCCGTAGATATTATTGGTGAACCTTATGTTAATCAATTTGGTAAAATAGTATTAGTTAATAACGGATTCTGGTTTTTAGGAGGGGCATTAATACCATCTACTTACTTCGATGAAAATGATTCAACTTATGAATTTTTTTCAAAATCGGAAAACGGAATCAGACTTACTCATATCCTCGGAAAAATTGGTAACGAGTATCTTGTTGCAATTAGAAGAGAACAAAAAAGTAACGATTACTATTACTACTTATCCAATTTTTCTTCCCTTCCTTCACTCTCTATCGGGAAGAATATCATTTTCAGTAACTCTAAAAATTCTTTTTGTTTACCTCAAAAAATTGAATTGCTTCAGGACAGTTTATATGTTATAGAATATGAATGTACTTTATACGTTGACTTAGCCCTTCTGTCTAAAGATTCACTTAAGACAATATCTGAAAATGTTTCCGTGCCAAGCAATAGAATATTAAAGAACAGCGAACTAATCTATACTGAATTTAATAGCTTAGATAATAATTATGAACTATATAAAAGTGTTTTTAATCGTGAAAAATTACTATTCGAGAAAAAGGAAAAATTAATAGGAGGTTTGTCTTCTACTGCTGTATTTGATACTTCGTTAGTTTCCTGGATTAGAAATGATTCTTTATTTGTTTTTGATTATAAATCAAATCAATATGTAAATAAATACTCCCTTAGCGGTTTAACAATAAAACCAACTATTTTTCAAGCGTATCCTTATATAATATTAGATCAAGTACTTTTAATTTCTGATGTAAAAAATGAAGTCGAATTGACACAAAATTTTTCTCTTGCCCAAAATTATCCCAATCCTTTTAATCCAGCCACAACAATTACATTCACAATCTCAAATATAGGCACAAGGCATGCCTCTACTCTACATCATGTTACGTTAAAAATTTATGACCTCCTTGGAAGAGAAGTGGCTATACTTGTTGATGAATACAAATATCCCGGAAATTATTCAGTACAATTTGAAGCCGATAATACTCTTTCGACCGGAATTTATTTTTATCAATTGAAGGCGGATAGTTTTGTTTCAACAAAGAAAATGATTTTTTTGAAATAAATAATCATATCGGT
>JBBIHP010000086.1:0-12362 GCA_037446915.1 Ignavibacteria bacterium | reverse complement strand
TCAAGTATGTTATTTGCTTTCATAACGTATCCTTTCAAATAATAAAGTTAATTGGTTCTTCAAAATCTTTACTTGTTTTTATTCTTACTTCGTTTTTGTTGTTAACAACAGAATTTGGGGGAATACTTTGCACAATCCACGAGTTGCCACCTATAACACTGTTTTTACCGATGACTGTATTACCTCCAAGAATAACAGACTGAGCATAAATTATTACATCGTCTTCGATTGTTGGATGTCTTTTTACCTGTGATAATTCTTTTTTAACACTTAATGCACCAAGAGTTACTCCCTGGTAAATTTTTACATTATTGCCAATGACTGTTGTTTCTCCTATAACTATTCCCGTTCCGTGATCAATAAAAAACGGCGAACCAATTGTTGCGCCCGGATGAATATCTATTCCGGTAATTTGATGTGCATGCTCTGACATTATTCGTGGAATAATTGGAACCTTTAATTGATATAACTCGTTTGCAAGCCGATATATCAGTATTGCCATAAATCCAGGGTAAGCAAGAATTACTTCATCAATACTTTCTGAAGCCGGGTCGCCTTCATAAATTGCATTGGCATCCAGCCAGAGTTTATTGTGAATTTCCGGAAGCTTTTCAATGTAACTCCCGGATACATTCTCTGCATTTATCATGGATTTTCCGTTAAGGGAATAGATTAATTCCATTAAATTATTTTTTACAAAATCTAATTCTTGTAAAATACTTTTTTGTTCAGTTAATACTTTTTCAGCAAAATGAGGAAATAGCAAGCTAATCTGACTATTAATGAATTTAACAGTATTATTTTTTAGAGAAATTGTGCAAGCATGCAATTCTCTTTTGTTTTGTAATTCATTTATGAATGAATTTAAATTAATACTCGTTTCCATACTAACGTATCCTAAATATTTTATTTGATATGATTAAAAAGGGTAAAAATTAAAAGCAACAACAACAGCGGTTGCTGAAAAAGGAGGAATAATTTTCAGATTTACTGAAAAAAATTGCATGAGAATATGTTCGGTTTGTTTTCACTTTTTTATAATACTTAGACTGTTAAACGATTTAACAAGGTTGGATTAATTTAAGTTCACGTATGAACAAAAAATTAATAATTGTATTCAGGAAGATTAAAAGAACCCCCGTCAAAGCGGGGGCTGCGCGGATAAAAAATGTTTTATTACTTTACAAGTGTTACGTCTTGGGCTTGCGGTCCTTTTGGTCCTTCGCCAACCGTGAACTCAACCTTCTGCCCCTTTTCAAGACTTTTGAAACCCTCGGTCTTAATTGAAGAGAAGTGAACAAAAACATCTCCACCTTGCGTACGCTGGATAAAACCGAAACCTTTTGCAGCATTAAACCATTTTACGGTTCCGCTTTCACGTTCTGCCATTTAAAAACTCCTTTTTACTTTTGTTAAATCCGAAGAACATAAAAAATAATTTCATTAAAATGTCCTTCTGCCCAAACTTAGTGATAATTTATTATCAGAACAAAGCAATTAATTCAGTTCTATTTTATCATCATTATTATTTGTGATGCTTGCTTCTGATTATACTCAAAGGCAATTCTTTTGTAATTAACCAGGTCGATAATTGTACCAATTAAACAGATACCACCTGTTAACAAATATAAAATGCCAAGTCCAATCTGGTCTGTTAAAAATCTTTGAATTCCCGCAATACCTAAAAAACCAACGAGAGTAACAAGAAGGATAATCATTGGATCTCTTCTGCGGGCGCGGTAGATGTTTGCGAATTGCTGCGCTTTCTGATCGTCAAGGTTCTTGATTAAACTTGAGATGTACATTTGCTCTTCACCCATAATTTCGGGCATTAATTCATAGACGTTTGCCATGAATCACCTCTCTTTTGTTGTTGGAAGTTTTTTATTGTTTGTTTTGTTAACTGAGCTATCCTTAGTATTATAAGAACAAAAGCTGCAATTCCAAGCGGATGTGTTTTAATTGAATGCAAAATATCTCCGTAATACAAAAACGATATTGAACGCCCGAGTCCGCAACCGGGACAATATTCAATACCCATATTGTGGAAAGGACACAATGTAAATTTCTGTACTTCATATGGATTAATTAAAAACAAGTACAGAAGTGCTATTATCCAGAGGACTGCTTCTAAACTAACGTTGCGGGATATATACTTAATTCTTTTCATGAATTATTTTATAAACTCTTAACCATTAGTCGTATTGCTGCTAAATTGGTTTTATCTTTTTTAATCTTACTGCAGAACAATTGAGCCGAGAGATTTTACATTATTCTCTTCGTAAGAAACAATATCAAGTTTATTAATGGCACCAACTATTTCGATATTCTTACTATTAAGTTTGTCTGCAAGACTTTTACATTTGAGCGGTTCGAGACTATTTGCAATACCCAAATGGGGAATAAATGGAATATCGAGCCGCAATTCTTTCTCTAATATTCCAGAATAAAGGGCGTCATGAAGTTTTACAAATAACCGGTATCCTTCCTCTGGAATAAGAAAGACATCTGTGTAATCACTGAAAGAATCTTTTACAATCTGTGCACATCTTAATACAAAGAAAAACGTTCCGAATTTTCTGGTTACTTTTTTAATATGCTCTGATAACTGATTATACTCGCAATTGTTGACGGGAAAGACAATCGTAAAATGGGGATTTACAATTTTGTAATAACGCTCGTCGTGATCTTTGCGGATAGATTGAATCCAGTTGAAATCTTTTTTTTCAATTGTTGGATATGCTAATACAAGAAGTGACATCTACAAATACCTCTCCTTAATTACTCTTAAATGATGTTCTGTATGACCGGCGATTATGTATGCTAAACCTCTTACCGTAACATCATAACCGGAAGCATTTCCTTTGTTGAGCCACATTTCATTTTTCATCAATCGGAATAATGATATTGTCGATTTGCGGAGATGAAAAAATTCTTCTATAAGAAACTGAATGCCGATCATATTATAATTGGAATTATTTACGAAAAGATTCTCATCAAAACCCTGTAATGGTTTTTGATCTCCTCTCGAAAACCTTAAAGCGCGGTAAGCAAAAACACGCTCTGAATCTATTATATGCCCAAGCACTTCGCGGATACTCCACTTACCGGGCTGATATCTGAATATCGACATCTCCTCGGAAATGCCCGATAGAAATTCAACGGAAGAGTTTAATTGATCTTCGAGTATATCGGTAATATTTCCTGAGGGCACTTCAATCACATATTTGTGATAGTATTCTGCATATTCTGTTTTATCGGGTTTATTCATTTGAATTTTCTCCTGTAGAAATTCTTCGCTTTCTGTAATTCTCGTAATCCGGTACAAGGCGTGTATATTCGCTTGTCATTAATGGAGAAGAAAAAATAAAGTCTGCCGAAGCACGGTTACATGCAATAGGGATATTCCATACTACAGCAATTCTTAATAGAGCTTTAACATCGGGATCGTGCGGTTGGGCTTCGAGCGGATCCCAGAAGAAAATTAAAAGGTCGATTTCACTTTGGGAAATCATTGCACCAATTTGCTGATCGCCTCCTAACGGTCCGCTTTGCAACTTCTCAATTTTTATGTTGAGAGTTTTTTCTAGTAATGTGCCGGTTGTTCCAGTTGCAATAATAGTATGGTTTGCCAATGAATCCCGGTTATACTTTGCCCATTCAATTAAATCTTTTTTCTTGTTATCGTGAGCTACAAGTGCAATCGTTTTTCTGCTCAATAATTCTTTTTTAATCTCTTCTGCCAATTTAGTTTCCCCTCTGTTAATTATTAAATCGGTCCCGATCGAAATTCATTTATCTCTTGTCGGACATAAAACATCTTGTGCTAAAGTAATAAACAAAGCCAACTATTTCTATCAATTTGTTATTAATCTTTCATAAAAAATATATTAATAAATAATGATTGCTTTTAAGGAAATTATTTCAAAATTTGAAGCCAAAATTCAAAGGGGCTTACCATGTCGTCACGCAGAGAATTTCTAAACAAGTTTTTACTTACCACCGGTGCAGCATTTGTAGTTCTTAAAACCGACGCAATTGCAAGAGTTGCAGAAGCAGTTGAACAATTAGCAGTTGATAAATCAGCAGAAGAACTTGCCTCCAATGATGCTTTCTGGGGACGGATTCAATCAGCTTTTGATGTTGACAGAACATTAATCAATCTAAACAACGGAGGTGTTTCTCCTGCACCTAAAGTTGTAATCGATGCGTTCAAACGCTATATCGATTACTCTAACCAGGCACCGGCTTACTTTATGTGGCGGCATGTAGAACCGCAAATTGAAACAGTACGTGAGAAGCTTGCAATCTTATTCGGATGCGATAAGGAAGAAGTTGCTATTACTCGTAATGCAAGTGAATCTTTACAAATAGTTCAACAGGGTATGAACTTAAAAGCAGGAGATGAAGTATTAACCACAACTCAAGATTATCCAAGAATGCTTACTACCTATACACAGCTTGAAAGAAGATGGGGAATCAAACTTGTTCAGGTTCCTTACCCAACACCATTGATGAATAAAGATGATTATGTTAACGCCTTCCGGAAGGGAATTACATCAAAGACAAAAGCTATTCTTGTAAGCCACATCTGTTTTTTAACAGGACAAATATTACCGATACTTCAGGTAAGTAAATTAGCTCATGAATTTGGAATTCCGGTCATCTGCGATGCGGCTCACTCCTTTAATCACATCCCGTATAAACTTTCTGATCTTGATGTAGATTTTTTTGGTACTTCTCTTCACAAATGGACTTATGCACCTGTAGGTACAGGTATGTTGTATGTAAAGAAGGATTTGATTAAAACAATCTGGCCTTTAATGGCAGCACCTAAAGAAATGGATGAGAATATTAGAAAGTTTGAAGAAATAGGAACTCATCCGGCGGCAACGCATAATGCAGTTGCAGAAGCTCTTGCATTTAACGAAGCTATCGGTATTGAAAGAAAAGCCGAGAGATTCCGTTACTTGCATTCAAGATGGATTAACAGGGTAAAGGGATTTAAGAATGTAAAATTCAGAGTAAATATAGACGACACATCAAACTGGTGCGGTCTCGTTAACTTTTATATTGATGGAGTTGATGTTTCTAAACTTGTTGACTATCTACTTAGCAAGCATAGAATTTATGTCGTTCCAATTGTTCATCCAGAGTTCAAAGGAATTAGAGTTACACCAAATGTTTATACGTTAACTTCAGAAATGGATCTTTTCGGCGACATAATAGTTAAGGTTGCTAAAGGCGAAGTGAAGGAAGTTATGGAGGGATAATCCGTTTAATTAATTGAATAGCTAAGAAAAAATATTAAAAGAGGTTATTTACATAGTATCCTTTATTTATTAAAAAAGTTCTGTTTTGTTTAATAAATTCTGCAACAGCTTCAATACCAATTACCTTGGTTATGCCTGTTCTCATTATCTGTTCTTTTTGAACAAACAAATCACCCTTGTATGGAATCATAGGATTATATTCCAGATCCTGAGTTTTGGAGAGCGGGTGAACAACATATTGAAAATCTGCCGGAACCGATTTAACCAATCCGACTAATTCAAAGTTTGGAATGCCATCTCTTATCGCAAGAACAATACCTCCGCTGGAACCGCGATTAAAGACCGCATCAATCAGGAATGTATTTTTTTCTCTACCGGGACTGCTTACAATTCCTTTAGATATCATTTTGTAATTCATCGGGTAACCGAAAACGTAAATAAAAGTACCCCATTCCAGTTCAGAAGAAAGTCCCCACTGATAATTAAAAACAGAAAGCCGTGATGTGGCAATTGAATCGAACTTTTTACCTAACAGACAAATGTCAAGTGATTTGTCCATCAGAACTATATCAAGGTCTCCGCCATCGGGCAGATCGGGAATATAATTTGATTGACGCGTTTTTATTGAAACACTCTGAATTTTTTGAGATGGAGTGCCATCGGGATAAGAATAGTATGAAATTACTGTATCCGGGAAATTTACAATATGTGCAACTGTAATTAGCAGAACATTCCCGTTATTCACACCAATAATTGTTGCTGTTCCCGAAGCAGTATTATTATAGAATATTACTTTTGTAGCAGATTTTTCAATATCAATTCTTTTTACGTCTCTAACTGTTAGCGAGGAGCTTTCATCAAAAACATAACTATTATAAAACGCAATACAATTAATAAGCTTAATGGAATTGCTTATTTCTTCAAGTTGTTTAGAGGAACTTTTATATGGGAATTCACTATCATATTTACCGTCGTTTAAGGTCGGATAGATTGATTCGTAAGTTGATGTACAGGAAAAAATAATTAAAGCAAAAAGAGGCAGAAATATTAACGATAACTTTTTTATTCTGTTCATAGAACACCACTTACCGGTTTATTATTCTATATCAATCTAATTTATTTGTACTACTTTATAAAGTGTAAAATAATTATCGAAAAATGGTGTTCTTAAAATAAACTTTTACTCCATACTGGATTTGTAATTCATCTGGTTCTGTGTCCACATTTCTCTTAAGAAACTTTGTTCTTTAGAAGGATTATCCAACAATTTAAAAACATGTTTTATCTGTCGGGGTTGCATAGTAATCCTTGCTTCAAGCTCTTCGCCGTGTCTTAAAATGGTAATTTTGAAACTATCGCCGACTTTTAATTTACCAAGAGGAGCTAATAACTGCTGAGCATTTTGCATTGTGATTTCTTCACCTTCAAATTTATAAAGCACATCTCCCGTTTTAAGTTTATCTGCATTAGCAGGATCAACATTTATTACTACGAACTTATTGTCTTTAAAACCGATTCCAAATCCCAATCCAATTCTCGAAGAATCAACACCGGCCGATTCATTATAATCAATTCCAACCTTAGCAAAATATTCTTTAACGGGTAGTTTTTCAGAACCATCAATATATTTATTCAGAAAGTCTCCTATTTCAGGATAGGTTATTTTAACAAGTTCATTAAAAAAGTTTTCTTCAGAAAAAGATTTTTTAGCCCCGTATTTTTTTGCTAAATCAAGTATTAATTCTCTCAATCCTTTCTTTCCATTTGATAATTCTAATAGCCGGATATCAAGAAGAGTAGCAACTACTGATCCTTTGTTATAGATATTAAAATATTCGGTCTGCCTTTCTGTTGATTCAACACCAAGTTTTGTAAGTGAAAGTGATTGATCAAAATTATCATTGACATTCAGCTTCTGTCTTACCTGTAATAAATAATCATCAATAGTCATAATGTAATCTCTAAGCTGAAGTATATCCGAAGCCCACTCAGTTACACCTTCGTAAAACCAGAGATGTTTAGACATAACAGGTTTTTCGTAATTAAAATCCGCAACCAATTCGCTGTGAATGAGCAGTGGAGTTACAATGTGAAAAAATTCATGTGCTGCGGTTGAGCGCAACTCCGTCATATACTGTTCATTTAATTCAACTTCTTTCATCACATAAATAGAGCTGTAATTATGTTCCCATGCGCCGGCTGAAAAATTTTCGAAATGAAATAAGAATACATATCGTTCAACAGGTAAGCCGTTTAAAAATTGATTTGTTGCGCTTAAGATGTCTTCGAGCCCGGTTAAAATACTTTCCGATTTAATCAATCCTTTTTTTGAGTATGTAAAAACGTCGATAACGGTGTTTTCAATTTTAGCAGAAGCTTTTGTAAGATTACCCGTCAGAATCGGAGAATCAACAACATAATCATAATCCGGTGCATAATAGAATCCGTTGTTATTCTTCTCAAGCGCAGTCCCAACAATCCAGTTATCAGGGTAATCGAGTTTAATTTCAATCGGGTATTTCTGCATTTCATGGAAATAACCAAACACGGTTTGCCCGTTTATTAATGCATGATCTTCTTCCAATGAACTGCCGCACATAGGGTAAACCGGATTTTCATTCATAGGAGTATCGAATGTTTCGGCGATAGAGTATTCAATTTTATAAACTGATTGAGGTCTGGAAATTTCCCACTGATTTATTGAAATGTTCGTAACTGAAATTTCAGAACCCGATTTGTCGTATGCCTTGAAGCTTCTAACGTATCTTCCGATATCCATTATTTGATATGTCCCCGGTGCTGTGGCGGCAAACTGATAAATTTTATTTTTTTCGGTTAGTTTTTCTGGTAAGAGAGTAACCTTAAACAGATCATCAGACCGGTCGTTAAGGTTAACATAGAACTTATGCTGCGCAAATAATGATGTTGATAAAGTAATTACTATAAGAACAAATAAATATTTGATTGTGATTGAGAGTTTCATTTCATGTCCGCAATTATTTAGCATCATTATGACGGTATATCCAGCTTGAATGTGCCGGATTTATTGAAAATTTATTTTATTCTTTTCCTTCACATCACCTTTTCGAACAATAATTCGGTAAAGATAAAATCAGGTGAGTTAGGAACCTCAATAGTAAATTGTTTAATTTCACCGTTAAAATTCATATCGAATTTAACCCAGCCGCGTGTTAAAAATTCATCTTCCCAATCAATATAGAATTGATCGAAGTGATAATGTTTCAGCTCACCCTTAAAGGTTGGGGATGGTATAAATTGTAAAAATAATTTTCCATCTTTAAGACTCACTTCAGCGTTGCCGTACATTTTATCTTCGTAAGTTCCGCAATATTTTTCTAGTGGAAGGGAGGGCTTTGTATTTTTAACTCTTACATCCTCTCTACGCTTATTTTCTTTTTTAAAGTTGTCCATCCTTCGTGCCCAGTTTTCAATCATCATCTTATTATAATCTTTCGGTTCAAGGCTCATCATTACATCCATTATATAATTTCTGATAGCATTTACCATTCCGGTTTCATAATTGCTAAGAATAACCAGACCAAATTTCTCTTCGGGTATTATTGTTACATCTGAAATCATTCCCGGCATCCCTCCACCATGGTTCAATACACGCTTTCCGTTGTTATAAGCAATAAACCATCCAAGCCCATAATTATTATTACCAACGAACATGTTATTCGACCACATTTCATTTGTTTGGCGTTCGCTAAAAATTCTTTTTTCGCCAGCCTTCCCTTTGTTCAATTGCAACCGAATCCATTGTGCCATATCATTAACATTAGAATTAATTGCTCCGGCGGGTGCTACGGTCTCGATAGAATAATAATCGCTGTGGGCAACTACATTTCCGTTTAGCATTCTATGCGGCCATGCGTTATTTCCTTTCTCTTTCATCTCTTTAATTGATGTATTACTTCTTGTCATTCCAAGCGGTTCGAAGAAATTATGCTTTATGTAACTGTGCCAGTTAGTATCGGATACAGCTTTAATAACTTCTCCGGCAACACTGTACATAATATTCTGATATCCGTAACGCGAACGGAAGCTTGTAGTGGGTTTTAAATATTGTGCGCGTCTTATTACTTCATCTTTATCATAAGCTGAGCCGAGCCAGAGTATATCCCCGCTGAATGTTGCAAGTCCGCTTCTGTGTGTTACAAGATCTCTGATTGTCATTTCCTTCGTTACCCACGGATCATACATGTGAAAATATGGCAAGTATTTGGTAACCGGATCGTCCCATTTTAATTTACCCTGATCTACCAATCGTGCAATTGATGCGGTAGTGAATGCTTTTGAACAGGATGCAATCATAAAATTTGTGTTTTCATCTACGGGTTCATCTGTTCTAATATCTTTAACGCCGTAACCTTTAGAAAAAATCACAGTATCATTCTTTACAATTGCAACAGCAAAGCCGGGCATTTTCCAATCAATCATAGCTTGCTGAATATAACTATCAATTCTCTCCAGCTTTGTTTGTTGAGAATAAATATTTGTTGAAACGAATAAAATGACAATTAACGAAATAACAATTTTGATTTTAGATGACATTTTTTCTCCGTTACGAATTGTTGTAATGTAAAAAGAGCAGAATTAATTTAGAACACAGGGAATTTAATTCTGCTCTTTAAAATATACTGTTACTCTATTCCAGGCAATTCAATTTTTGACTGGTTAAAAAAGTGAGGGAAGCGCTTAATAACACAGTGACCGATCATTTCGGCAATTTCATTAAAACCAAGTAGATTTGTGTTAATTATTGCATGATACAAATGTGGGTCTTCAATGCTTTTGTGAAAATATTTTAAAATGTAATGTTTGCGGGATTCATCTTCGGTCTTAATGAACTCGATTGCTGCTTTCCGGTCAACATTGTAAATGTTCATTGCCGTATCAATTCTGAAATTTAACGGTGCAACTAATCTGATATGAAAAGCACGCTTCATGTGAGATAGTATGATGTTTGCACCACGGCCTACTAATATTACATTTCCATATTCAGCAAGTTTAGTAATTGTCTGGGACGTCTTATGAAGCAGAAGTAGTTTAGATGGAGTGATTCCTAATATTTCACCAAACCAGGAATCGATCTTTGCCGGTTTTTCTTCTGAAAGATATTTTTTAAAGTGATCAGGTAGATTATGGTCCTCCATAACCTTTTCCATCAATTCTCTGTCAAAAAATGCCCAGTCGTTGTATTCTGAAATTGCGCGGTTATTTAAATACTCAACTAAGCTTTCACATACCTTAACTGCACCTGTTCCGGTCTCCCGGGAAATTGTAATTATTGGTCCTGGATTTAATCTTCTACGGTGGCGTTTTGCTTCTTCGGATTCTTCGTAATGTTTTTCGATGTAGATACGGGCTTTTTCGTATGAGCCGAGGACTTTCATAAATCACCTCCACATTTTATTGGTTGAATGGAGGAGAGGAAAATTTCTATAAGAAAAATAGTGAAAGAATATTACATGTGCTTGAAATTGTTTTTAACAGAAAATCTGCCTTAAAAGAATTGGGAAAAAAATCACTTTCTCTTAAGGCAAATTAAATTTACAATCGATTAACTTTTAATCCGAGCCAGTTTTCCAAAGTAGAATAGATAAGTTCTTTCTCTTCACCTTCGAAGCTTCTGATATTAGTTCCGTGCGCGCCCCCTTTTTTAACCATCTTAACACAATTGTTTTCACCAAGCAATTGTATCGATGTTGCGCTCCATGTATCGTTACCACCGTAAATGTAAAGTATGTTACTCGCTTCTTTTTGTAACCAGGTGTTTACTTTTTGCATACTACTGCAGTTGTATTCAATCTTGGCACCTTCGGGAACAAGCATAATATTTGAACCGTCCTTTATCTCATTAAGAAGATCTTTAAATGGCGCTAAGTCATATCCGTAATAGCCGACTTCGTTATATGCTTGAACATAGAAGGCACCAAAATCTTTCATTGCTTGCTCGGTAAAAAAGTAGAGCGGATTAGATGCTTTCATGTGATTATATAATTCCTCTGCACTAGCATCCGGTGATGGAATATCCTCGCACTTAGTTTGTCCCCATTGCCAGAATGCGAATGAGTATTCTAACGTCATGTACTCTAACACAAAGTCGTAATCCCATGCAAATTGAATATTCTGCTGTTCTGCATCTTTCATTAATAGTGTACGGACTTCATCTCTTTTTGTTAAGAACGCTCGCTGAAATTTTTTTATTTTTTCTCTGCACTCTTCAGTTCCAACACTGTTTAGAAACATATAAATGCGTGGATCTTCCTGTGCAAGATTAACCGGTGCGACATAAGGAACCGAAACATCTACATCATTGGGAAAGAAATAGCGATGATAAAGAGTCGTCTGACCACCTTTGCTTATGCCGGTATTTACCCACTTACTATTGTAAAGTTTCTTAAACAGTTCAACTATTTTATGATGATCGTAGGCGGCCTGTTCAATTGTTAGATATTTCCAGTCAAGATTTTCCGGAACAGACTTTCCAAAGTAACGATGCTCAACAATTATCTGATTTGCACCTAATATTATTGAAAGTTCTGTTTTAGAATTTCGATTTGCCGAATATCCTTCGGTTACAAAAACCATTGGTTTAGAAAAATCCATGTGCGATAGAAAAATGCGCTGTGTGAATTTTTTGCTTTTGGGATTCTTATGATCAATCGGTTGAGTTATTAGTATTTCATATCCTTCCTTATAGGTTGTATCAACTCTAACCGGCTGAATAGTTGTAATTTCTTTGAAGGATTTTAACTTTTTGAATAATTCTGTTTCGGTTTGGGAGTAGGAGATTGAATAGACGAAGAGGATTAGAATAAAGAAATTCAAATAACGTTTCATGTTCACTCCTTAAAAAAAACTTCCCTTCGGAGAAGGGAAGTTAATGGGAAAGATGTCTTACTATTTCTCATTCATAAATGGATAACGGTAATCTTTAGGAGGAATAAAATTCTCTTTAATTGTACGGGCAGAAACCCATCGGATAAGATTCAGGTAGCTTCCGGCTTTATCATTTGTTCCGCTTGCTCTTGCACCGCCGAATGGCTGCTGACCAACTACGGC
>JBBIHP010000085.1:6517-12667 GCA_037446915.1 Ignavibacteria bacterium | reverse complement strand
AAGTAGTGGATCGTTTACAACTGGAAGTGGTAGTGGGGGATTCATTTTAAATTTTACTGGAGGAAGTTCCTCAGTCATATTTGCACCCAATAGTACTTATACAACTAATGGAAATACTACAATAGCAGTTGGAAAATTAGTTTCTCTGGGTCAAGCCATTATTATATCATTAGGTAATTCAATCTCAATTTTAGGTACACTTAATTGCGGAATATATGAAATTTCTGGTACTGGTAGTGTTACAATAGCAAGCGGAGCTATAATTAAAAGTGGTCATTCAAATGGTATTAATGGAAACATAACAACAAGTGGAACAAATTCATTTAGCACTTCAGCAAATTATGATTTTACTGGTGCTTCATCTCAAGTAACCGGTTCAATTTTACCTACTACTGTGAATAATCTCACAATTAATAATTCTTCCGGAGTTACTTTAACTAATAGTACGACTGTCAATGGCGCACTTACTTTAACAAGCGGTAACATTTCGACCGGTTCAAATGTGTTAACAATTGGTTCAAGTGGTTCTGTTTCAAGAACAAGTGGACATGTAATTGGTTCGTTAAAAAAGAGTCTTAGTTCAGGTACTGCAACATTTGAAGTGGGGACAACAAACGGTTATACTCCAGTAAACTTTGCAAATGTTTCGGGAACTGGAGATTTTACAGTTGCTACTGTTGCCGGTAAACATCCTAACGCCGTTGGCAATAATGTGCTTGGTATGTATTGGACATTAAATAATGGCGGTATTACTTCTGCAGATTTGCAATTCACTTACTTAGATGGAGATATAACCGGAACGGAAAGCAATTATGCTATTGGTAAGTATTCTAGTGGAAGTTGGTCATTTCCTTCCACATCTCTTAATACTACCAATAATACTGCCTCTACTTCTAATGTTTCTTCGTTTTCGGATTTCACATTGGGTGAGGTTAGTGCTCTTCCTGTAGAATTAAATATGTTTGCTGCAAAAGTTAAGAATAACAGTGTCCAGCTTATCTGGTCCACCGCTACAGAAGTTAATAATTACGGATTTGATATTGAGCGTAAGAGTTCAAATGGTGACTGGAAAAAGATCGGTTTCGTTCAGGGGCACGGCAATAGCAACTCGCCAAAGAATTATTCTTATGCAGATCAACCACTTGGAGATGTAACTTTTAAGTACCGGCTAAAACAGGTTGATTTCGACGGAACATTTGAATACTCCCACGAAGTAGAAGTAAAACTTGATGAGATCAAACAATTCGTACTTGAGCAGAACTATCCAAATCCGTTCAATCCCACAACTACAATAAGGTTCTCGTTACCTGTTGCAGCGGAAGTATCGATAAGTGTTTTCAATTTACTTGGTGAGCGTGTTGCACAGCTTCTTAATGCAAACCTGAATGAAGGTTATCACGAAGTTACATTTGATGGAAGCAGCTTAACAAGCGGTATCTATTTTTACCAGTTAAGAGCCGGGGATTTTAAGGCAACAAAGAAATTTATAATTACTAAATAATTTTTTTTACATTACTAATTATCTCACACACAGATTCCGGAATAAATCCGGAATGACACTTTGCCGCCAGTCATCCTGAACTTGTTTCAGGATCAGAACCACAAATAAACTTGTAATTGCTAATTATTTTTTCGTTGAACTGCTAATTATCTCACGCACAGATTCCGGAATAAATCCGGAATGACACTTTCTATAATTCTACTTTAAGATTCTGATTTACATCAGAATAAAAATTCAACTGTCATTCCAGCGAATGCCGGAATCTGAACGAACAGCAATTCTTTTATGTGTAGATTCTGATTTTCATCAGAATGACTTGGTCGTTGTCATTCCGGACAACGATCCGGAATCCGGGTATATTTAATACCTATATACCACAGATTCTGATTTACATCAGAATGACAGTGCGCATAAATGCGAATACTAATAACCGCATTTATATTCTAGAAATTTCCTATTTTTTACTGTAATTATTAAAGGTAACAATGAAAAAAATAATTATTCTGTTCTTAATCTCTTCGCTTACAATTGCGCAGTCACTCCACCAATTTGAAAATGATTATTACAAAAAATCAGGAACGTTATTACCGCTAACGAAAAGTGTTAACACTATTCATAAGGAGGGTAGAACCGCATCAATGTTAAGCCGGACAGTATTCGGTTATCTGCCATGGTGGGAATATGCTGCGGGTTATCAACAATATATGCGTTACGATTTACTAACGCACATTGCAATCTTTTCATTTGAAGCTGACGGTAATGGGAACTTAACAAATCCTTACGGCTGGCCATGGAACGATGTAATTGAAAGCGCTCACTCAAACGGTGTAAAGGTTATTATGACGGTTACATCATTCAATGGTGAGGATATTCACCGGTTAATGACCGATAACGGAATACGAACCAAACTATTTGAAAATATAAGACTTATTATGTTAACATCAGGACTTGACGGTGTGAACATCGATTTTGAAAATTTACGCGACGAGAACGATAAGAAATATGCTTCGGTTGCTTTTATGATGCACATGAAAGAGCATTTCAGATTTAATCCCAATTACGAGATTTCTTTTGCAACTCCTTCTTATGGATTGAACCAGTGGAACTTTGCCGGACTGGCAGAACATTCTCATTACTTATTTGTAATGAATTATGACTACTGGGGAAGCTGGGCAAATTCAACCGGACCTTCGGCGCCATTAACAGGACAGTTTATTAGCGTTACTAATTCAATTAATAATGAATACAAAGATGTTCCGCCTTCCAAAATTATTTTGGGCGTTCCTTACTATGGAAATTACTGGAAGACAGATTCCAATCAACCGTATGCAACTGTAAAACCATTTAACAGCGATAGTACAAATAACAACTGGCAGAAGATTGTTAGATACCGCGAAGTAATTTCCGATTATTCACAATATGAAAAATTGTGGGATGATGTTTCTAAAACACCATGGATTAGATGGAATGATAACGGGTGGAATCAGGTATGGTTCGATGATTCAACAAGTTTAGAAATGAAATACAATCTTGCTATTCAAAAGAACTTATACGGAGTTGGAATCTGGGCATTAGGTTATGACGGTAGCCGCGAAGAACTCTGGAAATTAATCGATAAAAAATTCGTAAATCCGACTTCGGTCAGTGAAAATTATCAACTTCCAACAGAAATAGTTTTATATCAGAATTATCCTAATCCGTTTAATCCGGAAACAGTAATTAAATTCTCTTTCCCAAACGTAGAGTCGAGGCATGCCTCGACCCTACAACACGTTACTCTAAAAATTTATGATCTGCTCGGGCGTGAGGTTGCAACATTGGTAAACGAATACAAACTACCGGGCGAATACTCTACACTCTTAACACTTAATTCTAAACTCTCTTCTGGTATTTATCTTTACAAGTTGACAGTTGGAAACAAAGCTGAAATAAAAAAGATGTTATACTTGAAATAAATTTTTGAATCCTTTTTCAGTATGGAATATCTAACAAACACCAAAACAAAGGAGTTTAGTATGATAAAAAATGTTGGCGGTGCAGATAAAGTTCTAAGAATAGTTGCCGGATTAATAATTATTGCCCTTGGAATTAATTTTCAATCATGGTGGGGATTGATCGGTTTAGTTCCTTTATTAACAGCACTTTCCGGAAGGTGTCCGGCTTATTTACCTCTTGGTATTTCTACCTGTAAAACCAAAGAACCGGAATCCAAATAGCTGAACTTTCTACTTCCGTATCAATTGCATAAAAGTAGAGTCGGGGTGTGCCTCGACCCTACTTATATTCTAAACCATTTATAAGAACTCTCCCTTAGTTAAAGTTAACACAATTCAAAACTTTGTCCTTAATCAAACACTTTTTTATATTTAGATCGAAACAAAAACAGAATAGCTCTTTTGAAAGAATTCGAAGTAAATATATTAAGTGATTATGATAATGTTGCAAAAGTAAATGACGATATAAGGGAAATTCTTGAAGATAATGGTGTTGAACCTCATATCCTTAATGCTTTCGAGATATGCATTATGGAAAGCATAAATAATATTATTAAACATGCTTACAAGGAACAAAAAGATAAGACTATATGTGTAAAGCTGAAACTTGATAACAAATTGATTGAAATGGAAATAATTGACGAAGGAGAACCGAATAATAATTTTGTAATACCCAACCTCGATTTCGACCCGAAGGATATAAATAATTTACCAGAGAGCGGGATGGGATTGTATATTATGAAACAACTTATGGATGAACTCGCCTACAATAGAAAAAATGGTAAGAATTATTTCATCCTTAAAAAATGGCTCTACTAAAATTCTTTCCTGTATTAAAACCAGATGAACAACTTGCTTCGTAAAATAATTATAGCGTTATTATTTGCAGGTATATGTTATGCCCAGGATTCAACACGCAGCGAAGCATTTAAGGATAACCGTTTTTTTAAGCCATCTATTTTCAAAGCCAAGTATCCTTCATATTCACTTCTTGCGGGATATTTATTAATGACCGAAGCTAACCGCGGCGATCCTTTTGCTCAACATGAGCTCGGTATAAGATATTTAATCGGTCAGGGATTTCCGGCCGATACTGTTAAAGCCGTTTACTGGATTCGTAAAGCGGTAGATCAGAACCTCCCATCTGCACATTACAATTACGGTATTCTACTTTATAATGGAATTGGTGTGCCGTGGAACCCATTTGAAGCCTTTGTAAATTTTAAGAGTGCCGGAGAATCCGGTTTGCCCGAAGCTCAATTTGCTTATGCAATTTTGTTGACGGATAATTTAACAGTAAATCGTAACCTGAATGAAGCTTACAAGTTATTTAACAAATCTGCTAAAGCCGGATTCGAACCGGCTAAAAATGCGTTAAAACAATTTGAAAAAATGAATTTTATTCCAGTTGAAGAAAAAGGACAAAAAGAAAATGGAAAGGTTGTTAATGATGAAACTGCAAAAATTATAAATCCCAACTGGGATCTGGACTTTTATGATTTTGATAAATCGGAAGAAGAGAAAAGCGGAGATGAGTATGTAAACGATTTGTTGACTAAGAATAGTAAGGAATTAAAAAGAATGTTCGGACTTGATGATTTTAATGAGAATCTTGGAATTACAGATACTACGGGGCTCGGAATCTTAAAATTTGCATCCGAGAATGGTAGTCCGGAAGCCCTTTATATTATAGGTAAAAGTTTTGAACGCGGAATTTTAATGAAGGAGAATATTATTTCTGCAGCATCAAGCTATCTAAGAGCTTATAGACTGGGTTCATTTAAAGCGGGAGAAAATCTATTCAGACTTTTACAGGATGAAAAATTTTCAAATCAACTTAAGGATAAAATAAAATCCGGTGATGCTGAAGCAATGTTTGTCTGGGCTGGAATGGCAGCTCTCGGGTATAATAATCAGATTACAGAGAAACAAGCATTGGATTTTTTAAGAACTGCGGTAAGCAGGAATCATGTTCCGTCTATGATAGAACTTGGACTACTTTATAGTTCGGGCTCACTGGTAGAAAAGAATAGAGATAAGGCGGTTGAATACTGGAAATTGGCAAAAGAGATGGGTAGTAAAGAAGCAGAGGTTAGAATTGCCTTCTTAACAATTTCCGAAAATTCAAATCGCTCCGAAGTTGGGAATAATATTCAATTACTAATAAACTCGGCAAATAAAGGCTCGGTACTTGCACAGGCATTTCTAGGGCTTTGTTACGAAAAAGGTCTGGGTGTAAAAGAAAACCGCGCATTATCTGTTAAGTATTACCGCTTCGCTGCTCAAAGAGGCAATCAGGCGGCTATGAATTCACTTAAAAGATTGTATGATGAAATTAGACCTGAGGAAGATGAGTTTAAGATTTATGAACAGGATTAACACCGTTTAAGCAGAACCATTGTTATGTCGTCGTGTTGTGGTGCGGCGCCACGGAAAGTTTCAACCGCATTAAGTAAAGCTCTCTTAATTTCTTCGGCAGATTTTTCAGCATTATTCTTAATTATCCTTTTTACGTTCTCTTCGCCCAATAGATCTTTAATACTGTTCATTGTTTCTGTTAATCCATCCGAATAAAGAAGAATTATATCTTTAGCATCGGGAGTAATTACTAATTCCTCCAATGTCTGTTCAAACAATCCTTTATCATTTAGTCCA
>JBBIHP010000085.1:0-6507 GCA_037446915.1 Ignavibacteria bacterium | reverse complement strand
TTTAATGAAATGAATTCCCTCGATCCACTCTTATAATGAAATGACGGCGGATGACCGGCACGTGCAATTTTTATCCTACCATCTTTTTCTATTGATGCGATTGTGAGTGTTAAGAAAAATTCCCTACGCAAATTTTTTGAAAAGTATTTTTTAAGGTTTATTACAATCTCTTTTATTTCAGTGTAGGAATCTATAAGCGAATAAATAATTGATTGAACCCTTACCATATAGAGTGCGGCGGCTATTCCTTTTCCGGAAATATCACCAACAATTATAAAAGTTCTATCCGGTGTTTCAATAATATCGAAGTAATCTCCGCCAACTTCGCGTGCCGGTTCATAAAAAGTTGAAACATCAAATCCTTCCACACTTGAAATATTTTTCGGTATAAGGTCGAATTGAATTTTGCGGGCTACTTCTAATTCATTTTTGGCTGTAAGCTTATCTGCTAACTCAAATGCTAAAAGTAAAATTGCAATTAGATATGAAGTAAAAATGTATAATGAATTTTCCTGTGAATAACCGACAAGGAAAAACAACAACGAAATTAAAAAGAAAATCCGTCTTGCCGGTGTAAGTCTAAGAAGGAATGCATTAAAAAGACTTCTTACAAAAATTAATCCGCGGACAAATTTAGTTTTTGATTGGTCGGGTTTCGGAATATCTGCTTTAAAGAATTCATAAACCTCGCCGGCTTCTTTTTTAACAAGTCTTTCTATTTCCTGATAGCTTAGATCGGAAGTATATAAATCGAATATCCGTTTTATAGGATTTTGTCCGGGCACAGCAACCCCAATTGACCTAGTAATACAATAATATTTAAAACCCCCGAATTTTTAGACGAAAGAGCAGCGATTTTGTTGGTTAATTTATATAAATCAATCGAGTCTTTCCAAACGGGATCTTAAATGCCTTTCGGTAATTCCAAGAATTCTGGCAGCTGCACTTTTATTACCGTTTGTTCTGTTAAGGGCTTCTGTAATCATTGTTTTTTCAAAAAGCTTCATCTTTGTTTCGTAATTATCATCCAGATCATACGGATTAAACGCTCTATTGTTGCTCTTTTCGTTTATAGAAAAGGGTAAATCGTCCTTTGTAATAATTTCACTTCTTGTAAGAACGATAGCTCTTTCAATCATATTTTCAAGTTCACGGATATTACCGGGGAAATCGTACTTTATTAGCTGATCGAGAGCTTCTTTAGAAATTCCATCTACTTTTTTACCAATAGATGTAGAATACTTCTGGACGAAATGATCTACCAGCAGTTGAATATCGTCTTTCCTATGGCGTAATTGAGGAAGATTTATTGTTACTACATTTAATCTGTAGAAAAGGTCTTCACGGAATTCATTCCGTTTTATCATTTCTTCCAGGTCTCTATGCGTTGCGGCAATTATTCTAACATCCGTTTTAAAAGTGGAATTGCTGCCTATTCGCTGAACTTCTCCGAATTGAATTGCTCTAAGAAGTTTAACCTGTATTGCAAGCGGAATATCACCAACTTCATCAATAAAAATTGTTCCGCCATTTGCTTCTTCGAACCGGCCGATTCTCTGATTAATCGCACCGGTAAACGATCCTTTCTCATGTCCGAATAATTCGCTCTCAAGTAAGTTCTCCGATAATGATGCAACGTTAACGGTAATAAAAGGCTGGTTCTTACGCGGACTTGCAAAGTGAATAGCTTTTGCAATTAGTTCTTTACCGGTGCCGCTTTCACCTCTAATTAGAACCGTGGATTTAGTTTGTGCCACTCTTGCGGCGGTACTTAATACAAGGTCCATCGGTTTAGAGCGGGAAATAATCGACTCGAATTTAAATTTATCCTGGAGTTGTACTTTCAATAATCTATTCTCGGAAATTAAATAACGCCTTTCCTTAATACGGCTTAAAATATTTTCAAGTTCATCAAGGTCGATTGGTTTTGTAAGATAATCGAATGCACCTTCTTTCATAAGATTTACCGCACTTTCAATCGTACCGAATGCAGTCATAACAACAACATCAATTTCCGGATTAAGAGCTTTAATATTTTTCAGAACAGTAAGTCCATCCCATCCGGGCATTTTAAAGTCGGTTAACACGACCTCAATTAAATTTTCCCGGGCTGTTTTCAATCCGCTTTCACCATCATTTGAGGTATATACTTTATATTCTCTTTTTGCAAGAAATGTCTTTAGAGATTGTAATTGAGAATCCTCATCGTCAATTACAAGGATTGATAAGTTGTTCATTTTACACCTGTACTAATTTCTTCGGAATATTAATGATAAATTCTGTTCCTTTACCGGTTTCGCTATTAACATATAATGATCCATTATGCTCGGCAATTATTTTTTGAACAATACTCAAACCGATTCCGCTTCCTTTTGTCTTTGTTGTAAAGTATAGATTAAAGATTTTATTTTTATCCTCTCTGGAAATTCCTTTGCCATTATCTTCCATTTTGATCTCCAGCTTATCCGGATTTTTTTCTTTAATATGGATTAATATTTTCCCATTTTTTTCAACAGCATCAATAGCATTTTCTATAAGATTTATAAAAACCTGTTTCATTTGAGTTATGTCCCAGACAACTTCACCAGACCAAACCTCATTTATCATTAACTCAATATTTTTTTCATTAAGCAGCGCCGAGTATTGTTTTGAAATTCCATCAAAGAATTCCTTTGAAGAAAACTTTTCGGGTTTAATTGGTAGCGGTCTCGCAAACTTAAGAAAGTTCTCGATAGTTTCGTTAATTCTTCTTACTTCCTTGTAAACAAGTTTTGTCAATTCGTTGAATTGGGAGGAATTGTTTTTAGGCTCAAAATCCTTACCGAGCTGCTGGGTTATAGTGCCTATTGCATTGAGGGGATTTCGAATTTCGTGTGCAACCGAAGAAGCAAGTTCGCCCATTTCTGCCATTCGTTCCTTGCGCTGAATTTGATTTTCGAGATTCTTTATTTCAGTTAGATCACGTATTACCAGTATTATGTTGTTCTCTTTTTGCTCGTCCGTAAAGTCACTTTTGGATACAAGAAACATTTTATTATTTCCATTAACACGGCATTCCACTTCTTCTAATTGCGAAGAGGAGTCTATTAGCTGTTTACATTTATTTTCTTCAAAAAGTGCAAATAAATTTTGAGTTGAGATTACATCTTTACCGAGAATCTGCAGCGCGGCATTATTGAACGATTTAATAGCAAATCCTTTATCAATAACAATTATTGCATCGCTTACATTATCCAGGATTTCTCTTGCGTAAGTTTCGATAGCTTTGAATTTATTAGAAAGGAGATTAAAATTCTGTTTAACAAAAACAAGTGTTATTGTAATTGAGCCGAAAACAAAGAGAACGATTCCAATTATTATTAACCGTCTAACTATTGCATCATTTATATCGTTAATAGGAGCTAAAGATAAACCGATTCTAAAAATTCCAATTAGATCGTCTTTGTATTCAAAAGGGTGTATCGCTTCGAAAACATTTATTGAATCAACTACGGCAATACGCCACATGTATGTTTCACTTTCCAATCCTTTTTTAAGGAATGCCGATGAATCAACCGGCTCAAGATCATCGAGTCTGCCGGATGCAGCAATAATTCCATCCTCATCCTGTAATGCAACATATTCAATCTGTTCATTTTCAGAAACACCTTTTAGTAAAACGCCAAATCCAACTTCCTTTCTGAACTCGAGTAATTGGGCAGCATCAACATTCAATACAATTGCACCTCCATCGCCGGAAGAGATTGCAATAGCATATCTTTTCTCATCACCAAAACGTGAAGGTTTTATTCCAATAATTAATGTGTCGGTCTCTTCATCTAAAATTGGCCATAAGTAGTCAAGAGGATTTTCTTTCTCCGCTAATTGAGAATGAACTTCTTTGTGACTTGAATATATTTTAGTACCCGTCTTGCTGAAGATGTTTATCCTAAACAGATTATTTTTTGTAGCGATTGATTCGAGGAGTGAATTTGAAATTAATTTATTCTGGTAAAGAATTTTTATCATTCCGGCGTTATTTAATAAACGTGTTTTAGTTTCTTCTTCAATTTTATCGTATGATAAAAGAGCGTTTTTTCCAGATAGTATCATCGATTCAAGAAGGGTTTGGGATTGTGTCTGCATCAACTCAAGCATTTCTTTCTTGCTCTGGTTTAATTCGATTATTGCAGATGCAATAATTATGAGGGCGGTAACAATAAATATAAGAATGAGATTCTTTGGCTGGATAAAAAGTTTTTTTAGAAACTTCACTTCAATTCTCCTTATGCATCCTTAATTTAATCAAAAAAATCTTAACTAATTTGAAGCAAAGTTTAAGTTCTGGATTCGGAATTATTCGGAAGTACTTTTTATTCCTAACGCTTTATTGGCAACATCAACAGGTAATAGATTATTGCGCATAGCAAGATCTTTAAGCTTATCATTTGCCACGGCATCAATTCCGTGCGATTTTAAGTTTGTTATAACTATATCAATGCTAAGATTATTTTCTGCGGAAATTTCTGCAAGTGTTTTTCTTCCGTATCCTCTTCCTTCGCCGGTAGCCAGGTTCTGCCGATTTTTACCGGATTTAAATTTATTGTAGATATCATTTGGCGAAATATTATTCTGTTTTGCCAATTCTTTAACCGTGATATTATCATCCTGAAAAATAATTCCATTTGATGAAAGTGAATTTTTTAATTCTTCAACGGAAATATTTATTGTCTTTGCAAATTCAGTTAACGTTAGATCTTCTGCATGAGGAATAGGCGGCTCTGTTTTTTCTGTTGACCATGAAGCTTTGAGCTCTTCTCCAAAATCCATCACATTCCTAAACGGTACAAAATCATAAATAGTCATCACAAAAATCAGTATTACTACTATTGATGAGATTGTAAATTCTTTTCTAAGCTTAACATTATTTTCAAATTTGGTTTTCAAATAAGCTACAAAAGGTTTCCAATTAAAGAATAGATGAAATCCGGCAGCTACTATAAATAAAAATGTAAATATTGTATGGATTGCTTGCCACTGACTTTTTAGCAAACCTAAAAATCGCCAGTAAGACCAGTTGGCAACGCGCCCGGGAGGTGAGAAGTAGAGTATGATTCCTGAAATAGCCATTATAATAAATGACAATGTTATATATAAACTTATAAAACCACGCCAGCTGAATTTCTTTTTCATATAGTTCCCTTAAAACTCCAGACTTAATCCGAGATTGAATGAATTACCATTGTATTTGAACCAGTAGCTGTTCGATTTATTGTTGATGTATTGATAGTTCAAACCAACCGTTAAACTTGCTGTTTCTGCTTCGTTCAATGAGAATGCTTTTTTCAAATTAATGTTGAAGATGTTTTGTTTATCCGCTCTCATTATGTCGGTATTGTATTCAGATAGTTCATTATAAACTCCCTGGGATGGATAAAATTTATTTTTCAGGTAATAACCAAACTTTAGAGATAGAACTTCACCGATTATTTGTGTGAGCTCAACAGAGATACTATTTCCTTCGTGGTTAACAGGGTCATCAAACATTTCCGATTCGTCGCCATAAATCATATTTAATTCTTTAACCTGATTGGCAAAACCGTTTGTAATACTTCTGTTTGTAAATTGAGCCGCGATTCCGGTTTTCTCTCCTAATGATTGTGCAACTCTAACATATGATAAAAGCTGGGTGATAGATGATACGTTTTCATCCGTAAATTTTTCGGTAACAAGTTTATTTGAATCATCCAGATATGTGAGTTGACCGGATTGAATGTGGTTAATATATTTCTTGTAAGTAAAAGTTCCGCCTATAATTAATGTTGTTTCTGTCTCAAATCCACGATTAATGTTAAATCCAAAAGTTCCCTTTAAATTATCCAGAATACTTATGTAGTTATAACTTGTTAAACTAATGTTAGGATTAATTGCAAAGTAAAAATCTTCGATGTTAAATTTGTGCTGGAAGTAGGCGGTAAGATTTGAGTAATCAAAATAATTGTAGAGCTCGCGGTTTAGTCTTTGTTCCACATACATTCCTAATGTACTACTTTCAAAATCTTTCCAGATTGCAAATTGATGCCAGTAAAAATTTCTATCACTAACATTATCAAAATTTATATAGCTTCCATAGTAACCGAGGGAAAAATTATTCATTTCATTTTCTAAACCGAAGTCGAATGATGAGATCAAAGTTTTTGTTGCAATTGGAGATCTGAACGGATTTGAATTGTATTCCTGGTCAGTCGAAATTCCAAATGTCCACTGAGCAAAATTAGATTCCGAAAAAAGTATTACCAGAAAAAAAACATTTAAAGAAACGATTTTTATTTTTTTGCTCAAGTTCGGTTTCATTAAATCCTCAGGTATTAAAAGGGACTCATAAAGAGTCCCTTACAATATAGATCAATAATTAATTAGTAAAAATTATTTTTTACCCCACTTTTTACCGCCTCTGGTCTGGTTCTGAGTACTCGAAGATTCACCATGACTATTACCGGTTCCATTCTTTGGTCCAACACCTTTGTT
>JBBIHP010000084.1:0-13358 GCA_037446915.1 Ignavibacteria bacterium | reverse complement strand
TTATAAACAACACTTCTTCCTATTTTTGCTTTGTTTATTAATTTACCGATGTGGTCAATTACTTTGATTGTATCTGTATAAATCTGGCTATTCAGTAAACCAGGTACGATTGAGATTATTTCTTTTTTACTTCCATTTATGATGTTGTCAATTGAACTGAGTTTTACATTGTAGCTATTTTCATGCTGAAAGGCTCCAAAATGTGTGAATGGGAGTTCGAATAATTTTTCGTTCGATTGGTTATAAATCTGAAGAACCTTTAAGCTGTCGTTAGAAATAAGGAATGCCGGATTTAGGTCCTTTGTAATTGTTTTATAATTTAAACCAAATAGAAAGACTGCAATTGCAGCTACTAGTGATAATCCTGATTTAACCGGATTGGTTCTAATTAAATAATATGTTTTACCAATTATGGTTTTTGGCAGAAGTCTTCCGGCAGCTTTATTTTCTCCGAAAACAGGTTTTACACTAAGAGATTTTGTAGAAAGAAATTTTGTTCTATTCTCTTCAATCTGAGCTGCACCTTCAACTGTAGAATAAAATTCTTTAATACGTAAATATATTTCATTACAGCCGTAACATTCTTCAAGATGATTTTTAATATCATCTTTAATGCTTTCAACATCTGGACTTCCGAGTGCATAGAGCTCAATTATATTTTCATCATAATGTTTCATTTGTCTTATTAATCCTTTCATTCCAAATGAAATGCAGAAATACTATTTGAATGCATCTTTGAGATTTTCAGTTACCCTTTTTTTAGAAAGCTTTGCAATATATTCAAATTGGATTCTGTGTTTTTTTCTGTATTCATCATATGTAAGCTGAGGCAGCGTCTCCTTTATGTAATCAAAATATGATAACTCAACCCCATCATTAAAAATATAAGTATTTGTAAGAAGCTGACAGATCGCTTTCATGTAACAGGTAAATTCAAAGTCTGTTAATTTCTTTTTGATCAGATATTTTTCTTCCATAATTAAGTTAATTTCATTTATGGAATTCTCTACAATTTTCTTAACATCCATATCCATCAAATCAGCGTCCATTGTGAAGCTGACCGGACTAACTGAGTCAATTTTCAAATAAATACTTTTTAGAATCAATGCAGCGTCAAGTAGCGATATAAAATTTCGATACTGATTGTTATTATCAAGTAATATGCACATTTCAGAAAGTGCAGTTTTTATTTTGACCCTTTTGTGTAATAAATGTAGCAGCTCGGATTCTAATTCCTGGAGAGGGAATGGGGGAAGATGGAAATTGATTAGAGACGAAGGAGATAAAAAAGTTTCTCCTAACCTTTCAAATGTTTTAACTGAACCAGAGTTTTTTAGTGCCAATTTTATATTTCTTATTATCTTCGATGTAATTGGATCATTCTCATGATAAATTCTGAAAATTCCGTCATTTAATTTTGAAAAAACGAGAGTCCGGAAATTAATAAGTGTCTGCTCCTCTGTAACTTTGTTAGGATCCCTTTCATTTGAAAAATAAATCATCAATTCAGGGAATCTATTTTCTTCATCCATCTCAAATATTTCTGCAATACAATCCAGTGCTACCGAGTTTATTGTGTGAGGATAAATATCAAAAGTGATTTTCTGATTTCGAAGAAGTTGAGTTAATCTTATTGCAGCAAACTGATGAGCAGATTTTACTAACTGGTTTATTTCAAAAGGAGTTATTTTACCATCAATGGCAGATTTTATTAAAGGTATAATAAACTTGATGATATTAGAGTTCATCAAAGGGAAATATTTTTGTTTCAAATTAACATATCATTGTTTAATTACCAAAATTTATTTTAAAAACCTTATTCTTGTTTAACGCTTACCATTTCGACTTTTCGCCGGATAGATTTAAATAATTTTAAAGATCTAGCTTCTGATTTTCGACTTAGGACCGCTTGCTACTTAATTATAGTTTCGCTTGGATTTCGATTCATTCTTATTAACACTCGTTCATATAATCGGTTCAAAACGACTTAACTATCCTTGATTTTAGAGGGCATCATTATTATTTTGCACCGCCTTAATCATATAAAAATGGAGGTTTAAGATGCGTGACGATAATGGAATTGGAAAAGGTTTATTAATCGGTTTTCTTACAGGTGCGGCTGTAGGGTCTGTAATAGCACTCCTTTTTGCTCCTAAATCCGGCAAAGAATTACGTGAGGATATTAAAAATAAATCCCAGGATTTTCTAGACGATGCAGAACAATACCTCGCAAGTGCTAAAGACAAAGCTTCGCAATTAATTAACGAAGGTAAAAAAAAATCTGAAAAATTAGTCTCTGATGCAAAGGAAAAGGTTGATGCATTACTCGGCGAAGCAGAAAAAATTTTAAGTGATGCTAAAGATAAGGCCGGACATGCAGTTGAAACCGGCAAAGTGAAAGTTGAAAAAGAAGGGGAGCGTCTTAAAACTGCTATTAAAGCTGGAATGGATGCTTACCGTAACGAAAAAGAAGCTTAAGAGATTATGACTGTCATTGATATTCTCCTCATCATATTAATTCTATCGGCTTCGGCTTTATGTATCTATTTGATTTTCGTCTTAAGAAACTTACTTAAGAAAGTTGAAGCCGTTAGTTCTGATGTTCACAATTTTATTGAAAAAGCTAATCCTGTCTTAGATGAATTAACAAGTGTTAGTAGAAGAGCAAATAAAATTGTTACCGAAGCGGAAAATTATTGGGATGAATTAGATCGCTCTATCAAAAAATTGAAAGAAAAAGTATCCGATATAAAAAATCTGAATTTCTTTCATGATGCGGAGAACCCAGCCAAAGATCTCATCAAAAATCTGAAAGCTTTTTCAAAAGGCATTTCTGCCTTCTGGCATGCTTTTAAAAGAAATTAATCCATAGTTCAAAGTAAGGAGATATCATATTGAAAGAGTATAATCCCGATGCTATAAGAAATATAGCGTTTGTTGGTCACGGTGGAAGTGGAGAAACTACTATCTCTGAATTGTTATTATTTACTGCCGGTGAAATTAATCGTATTGGAAAAATTGAAGAAGGAAATACCATTTCCGATTTTAATCAGAATGAAATTGATAGACAGATATCTATCGCTGCATCACCCCTGCACATCGATTGGAATAATAATAAGATTAATATAATCGATACACCCGGATTCCCCGATTTTATTGGTCAGGTTATTTCAAGTCTTCAAGTTGCTGATCTAGGAGTTGCTGTAATTAAAAGTTCAGAAGGAATTGAAGTTGGGACCGAACTTACATGGGAGTTCGTAAGAAAAAATAAACTTCCGGCTGCGGTTATAATTAATAAAGTTGATAACGAACATTCCAAATTTTTTGAGACTGTTCAGCAAGCAAAGAACCGCCTCAGCTCTGATATTACGGTTGTCTCCTTTCCGGTTAAAGAAGGGTTGAACTTCGATTCGATTGTTGACCTGGTAAAAATGAAAGTTGCAACTTATGGTGATGCTGGTTCGAAGAAAGTTACTGAATCGGAAATTCCTGCTGACCTTAAAGCTCAGGCAGATAAATTTAGAGAGGAATTAATTGAAAAAGTTGCTGAATCATCCGAAGATTTGATGAATAAGTTTTTTGAAGAAGGGACACTTTCTGAAGAAGATTTATCTAAAGGATTAAAAGCGGCAATATTAAAAGGAGGAATAATTCCGGTTTTTGCTTTTGCTGCAACTAAAGGTGTTGGAGTAAATACATTTCTTGATTTTGCTTCAAAATATTTTCCGGCTCCTAATGAAAGAGAACCAATTGAAGCCATGATGAAGGATGGCGGAAACAAAGTTCAGATTAAATGCGATCCTAAAGGTGAACCGGCTCTCTTTATTTTTAAATCCCTCTCCGAACAGCATGTTGGTGAACTCTCTATTTTTAAGGTTTATTCAGGTTCTGTTACTCCTGGTATGGATTTGATAAATACTCATAAAGACAAAGTAGAGAGAATGGGTCAGATTTTTATCCTAAACGGAAGGAATAGAAAAGAAGTACCAAAACTTGTTGCCGGTGATATTGGTGCGGTAGTTAAACTTAAAGATAGCCATACCGGCGATTCATTGTGCTCTAAGAATTTTACCGTAGTTATTCCGGAAATTCAATACCCCGAACCGGTTATTCGTTTTGCGGTAAAACCGAAAGCAAAAGGGGATGAAGATAAAATATCGGCAGCTTTACACACAGCCCACGAAGAAGAACCATCATTAATCTCCAGATTCGATCCTGAAATTTCTCAAACAATTGTTTCCGGACAGGGAGAACTTCAACTTAACCTCGCAATAAAATTGTTGAAAGACCGTTATGGCGTTGAAGTAGATTTAGTTGAACCAAGAATTCCATATAGAGAAACTATCCGCGGCAGATGCGATGATTCTGAATACAAACATAAAAAACAATCGGGCGGTCGCGGTCAATACGGACATGTTCATTTGAAATTAGAGCCTCAACCGAGAGGAACCGGATACGAATTTGTTGATGCAATTGTCGGCGGTGTTGTTCCTGGTCGGTTCGTTCCTGCTGTTGAAAAAGGTCTTAAAGAAATCATGACAAAAGGAATTCTTACCGGCAGCAGAGTTGTTGATGTTAAGGTTACATTATTTGATGGTACGTATCACTCAGTGGACTCTGACGAAGTATCTTTCAAAATTGCGGCATCCCAGGCATTCAAAAAAGGATTTATGGAAGCCAAACCGATAATTCTTGAACCTATTTACGATATAACGGTTAAGATTCCGGAAGAATATATGGGTGATGTAATGGGGGATATCTCCAGTCGTCGCGGTAAAATTCAGGGTATGGATTCGGAAAGTCCATTCCAGATTATTAAAGCTAAAGTTCCTTTGGCTGAACTTCACAAATACTCAACACAACTTAGAAGTTTAACACAGGGACGCGGAATGTTTGCAATGTCCTTCTCTCATTACGAAGAAGTGCCAAAAGAAATTGAAGGTAAGATTATAGAAGAATACCAGAAATCGAAACAGGAAGAAGAAGAATAATTCATACAAATTGACAACGGGAGTTTATCTTAATTCTATTAGGGTAAACTCCTTTTTTATTTGAGGCATATATGGATAAGTTATGGTCTCCATGGCGTTCAAATTATATCGAATCGTTTAATCAGGAAAAAGAATCCTCCACTTGCATCTTTTGTGATGCAATAAATCAAAATATCAGCGACGACAATTCTCTAAAAGTTTACGATAACAAAACATGTTTTGCAATACTAAACCTTTATCCTTACAACAGCGGACATTTAATGGTTGTACCAAAGAAACATGTTTCCGATTTATTTCAACTTAGTGATGTTACAATTTCCGAAATGATGGTAACCGTTAAACTTTCCATGAGAGCTCTTGATTTAGTTATGAAACCGCACGGCTACAACGTTGGTGCAAATTTAGGAAAAGCAGCCGGAGCGGGAATTGATGACCATCTCCATATTCATGTAGTTCCGCGATGGAATGGCGATACTAATTTTATGCCCGTATTAGGTGATGTTAAAATTATTTCACAGGATTTGATTCAGACAAAAAAAAATCTTGTTGAAGCATTTGCTAAAATTTTAATTGAAGAAAAGAAATAATATTTTCTGCATAAATTATTTTTGAATTATATTTCACTCACTCTTTATAACAACTAATCTATTTGAAAGGAATTGAATGGAACAGAACGCTGAATCTCTTGATAAATTAAGAGTGCCGGAACTTGATGAAATTTTAGGTAAAAAATTTTCAGTTTTAGATGACGGATTTATCCGTGTTATTGATTATATGGGAAGCGATGAGTCAATCGTTCAAGCCGCCCGTGTTTCATACGGTAAAGGAACAAAGAAAGTAACGGAAGATCGCGGATTAATACGCTATTTAATGCGTCATCATCATACAACTCCTTTCGAAATGTGCGAAATCAAATTGCACGTCCGTGTACCGATGGATACATGGCGGCAATGGATTAGGCACAGAACAGCAAACGTTAATGAGTACTCAACACGTTACTCAATTGCAATTGATGCAACACAAAAGACTAAACATGGCGAATGGCGTCTTCAGGCAAAAGATAATAAACAGGGAAGTGAAGGATATTTTCCAGAGGAAGTTGGAAGTAAACTTACTGAACGCGAATCCGAGTTACAGGATTTTGCAAGGGAAATTTACCAGGAACGTCTTGCACTTGGCGTAGCGCGCGAACAGGCAAGAAAAGACATCCCTTTATCTACCTATACAGAAGCTTACTGGAAAATTGATCTTCAAAATCTTCTCCACTTTCTTGCTCTCCGTATGGAAAGTCATGCTCAATTTGAAATCAGATGCTATGCAAATATAATCGGTAACGAAATTGTAAGCCGCTGGTGCCCTATTGCATGGGAAGCTTTTCAGGATTACCGCATGAACTCACTAAGTTTCTCTGTTCAGGAAATTGAAGTCCTTAAAAAACTCTATTCAGGTAATAAAGATGAAGCTGTTAAACTTGCAGATAACTTCGGCTGGTTGAAAATTATCGACAAGAGATTTGCTAAAAATATTGAAAGAATGGAGTTCGAAGAAAAACTTGAAATTTTGGGGATTGATAAACCCTGGCAATAATTTTTTTATGTTCTCTTTAAACTTTCTTTGATGCATTAATTAATGAATTGATTTTATCTCCCTTATTGAAAATATTTTATATGAATTTATTAGGGGGAGAAATGAGATTCATGAAATTATCCTTAATGTTGATCTGTTTTATCCTGTTATCAAGCTGCAGAGAAGAAATTTTAGAATTTACAGAACATCCTGAGACAGGAAAACTTTATATCAATTCTACACCTAAAGGGGCAGAAATATTTCTGAACATAACCGGCTCTGGAAAAATACTCCTGATAGTTTATTGGATATTAAAACCGGAATCTATTCGGTTAAACTTCGGCTTATTGGTTATCCTGATGAAAGAGTATTAATCAATGTTCAAGCGGGTAAAAAGAATTTTGTTAATGTGAATTTTACTAACTTCTAATAGGTATTGTTGGAAAAGATTATTATTGCTGCCGTTTCAAAAAATCGAGTTATTGGTCGTGATGGAAAAATTCCCTGGCATATAAAAGAAGAACTAATTCATTTCAAAAATACTACCATTGGATTCCCGTTATTGATGGGGAGAAAAACATGGGAATCGCTAAATAAACCGCTCCAAAACCGAATTAATATTATACTTACTACTAATCCCGGCTTTTCATTTTCTCACCCAAACGTTGTAATTTGTAATTCGATTTTGGAAGGATTGTCCTGGTGTGTAGAAAATAATTATTCCAGAGTCTTTATTATTGGTGGAGCGAAGGTATTTGAAACAACCTTAAAGATTGCTGATAGAATGATTATTTCTGATTTGAAGTTTGATGTTGAGGGTGACCGGTTCTTCCCTCAAATAGATTTGAATGAATGGGAGCTTGTTTCATCTTCAGATCAAAATGAATTTGTAATTAACGAGTATTTAAGAAGAAAGTAAGAATAAATTTGTCGCAGAAAATAAAAATATTAACCGAAAGCCTGGCAAATAAAATTGCTGCCGGTGAAGTTGTAAACAGACCTGAATCGGTTGTAAAAGAATTGATGGAGAATTCAATTGACGCCGATGCAAAACAGATTGATGTTTATATCAAGAACGCCGGTAAAAATCTGATTCAGGTTGTTGATGATGCATCCGGAATGTCTGAAGAGGATGCGCTCCTTTCCATTCACCGCCATGCTACAAGTAAAATTTCATCTATAGATGACCTTGAGGCAATAAAAACGTTAGGATTTCGCGGAGAAGCTCTTGCTTCAATTGCAGCTGTTTCTATTTTTGAACTTAAGACCAGAATGGAAGCCGAGGAACTTGGCGTTTTAATCAAAATTGGCGAAGGAGAAAGTACATCAAAAGAAAAAGGGGCTTACCCGGTTGGGACTTCTGTTACTGTAAAAAATCTATTTTATAATGTTCCGGCCAGAAGAAATTTTCTTAAAGCAAATTCTACCGAATTAAAACATATCATCGAGACATTTAAAAGGATTGCATTAAGTCATCCGGATATTGCTTTCAGACTTATTAATGATGACGATCTTATTTTCGATTTATCGAAACATGATTATAAGGAAAGAATCAGAGCAATTTTCGGTGAGAACATCGTCGATCTAATAATAGAAGCAAAAGAAATTACAGACTACCTTAGTCTTAGCGGGTTTATAACAAAACCTGCATACCTTAGGCGAAGTAAAGGGGAGCAATACTTATTCCTTAATAACCGTTATGTGCAGAGTAAGATTGTTAATCATGCTGTTTTTTCTGCTTACGAAAATTTAATGGAGAAGGGAGATTATCCTTTCTTTGTTCTCTTCATTACTGTTGATCCTAAGAAAGTTGATGTGAATGTTCATCCTTCTAAATTAGAAGTTAAGTTTGATGACGAAAGGGAAATTTATTCTTTCGTTAATGCTGTTATCAAAAAAACATTGGGAAGCTACGATCTTGTGCCGGCTGTTTCATTTACCGGCGACAACTCCGATAGAGAGGCACTAAGACTTAATTCCTCTCAACGTTCTGATAGAAGTGATTTCAGCGATCGACCATTTGCAAATCAAACGGATACAAACAAACGCAGATCCATTTTTTCGGAAGATGAAATCGATCAATTGTTCGATGATTTGAACCGTGAAATAAAATCTACAGCTCCTGATTCACAGGTTGAACACCCGTTCGAAAGTACTACGCAAAAAGAAGTATATCACGAATCGGATTCTGTTCAATCTGCTTCAAACGAAACTCCTTTTATAGTTCTTCTTCATAATAAATATATTCTTTCCCAGATTAAAAGCGGCTTGATGATTATCGATTCTCACATTGCCCACGAAAGAGTCCTATACGAAAAAGCTCTTCAATCATTCGAAGCCAATATTCCTTTTTCGCAACATTTATTATTTCCGCAGATAGTTAAGCTTGATCCGGCTGATTACCAGCTGGTTAAAGAACTTGAACCTTATTTAACAAATCTTGGTTTTACTCTTAAGTTTAAGTCTAAAAATGTAGTCGAGATTATTGGTATACCATCGGATTTGAAATCGGAACATGAATCAGAAACATTGCTCGATATTTTACACGAGTTCAGAAAAAATCAACAGGAAAAACAACTTGAGGTAAGGGACAACCTTGCAAAATCTTTCTCATGTAAAGCAGCTATCAAAGCCGGCGATAAACTTTCTGAAAAGGAGATGAGAATTCTTGTTGATAAACTTTTTGCTACTTCAATGCCGTATGTTTGTCCGCACGGAAGACCGATTGTAATCAAAATCCCGATTCAAGAACTTGATAAAAGATTTGGACGGACTTCCTGAAGTTTATTATTTTATTTAAAAGCACTTAGCAGTTTTTTATAATTCTCAATTGCAAAGGGAAA
Source organism: Ignavibacteria bacterium (assembly GCA_037446915.1). Taxonomy (GTDB): domain Bacteria; phylum Bacteroidota; class Ignavibacteria; order Ignavibacteriales; family Melioribacteraceae; genus DSXH01. The sequence continues at coordinate 3,958 of JBBIHP010000084.1, read as the reverse complement.
AAATGGAAGACTATAAAAAAGTCAAAAAATCATTTGAAGATAAACTAGCATCGTCAAAAGAACTTAATTGGAAATTTACAACCGTTTCCGGTGAACCGGTAAATCCTCTCTACTCTCCCGATGATGTAGAGAAAATTGATTTCTTAAATGAAATTAATTTCCCGGGCGAATATCCATACACGCGTGGAATTCATACTAACGGTTACCGCGGTAAGATATGGACAATGCGGCAATTTGCGGGATTCGGATCTCCAGAAGATACAAACGCTCGATTCAAGTACTTGCTTGAACATGGTCAGACCGGTCTATCAGTTGCATTCGACTTACCTACATTGATGGGGTGGGATTCCGATGCACAGATGAGTGAAGGCGAAGTTGGAATTTGCGGTGTCGCTGTCTCATCACTGGAAGACATGGAAACTTTGTTCGATGGAATTCCACTCGATAAAGTTTCTACAAGTATGACAATTAATTCACCTGCTGCAATGATATTTGCTTTCTATTTAGCTTTTGCAAAGAAACAGGGAGTCTCTTTCGATAAGTTACGCGGAACACTTCAGAATGATATTCTAAAAGAATATATTGCCCAGAAAGAATATATCTTTCCGCCGCGACCTTCAATGAGAATTATTACCGATATGATTGAATACTGCACGAATGAAGTACCGCAATGGAATCCTGTTTCAATTAGCGGTTATCATATAAGAGAAGCCGGCTCAACTGCAATTCAGGAACTGGCTTATACATTAGCAGACGGATTTGCATACATTGAAGCTTGCCTTGAAAGAGGAATGGATATAGATGAATTTGCACCGAGATTATCATTCTTCTTTAACTCGCATCTCGATTTCTTTGAGGAGATTGCAAAGTTTAGAGCCGCACGTAGAATTTATGCCAGACGAATGAAAGAAAAATACGGTGCAAAAAATCCAAGAAGCTGGTGGCTCCGTTTTCATACTCAAACTGCCGGATGTACATTAACTGCTCAGCAGCCGGAGAATAATATTGTTAGAACTGCATTCCAGGCGTTAGCAGCAGTATTGGGCGGAACTCAATCACTTCATACTAATTCAATGGATGAAACCCTTGCCCTACCAAGTGAAAAAGCAGTTAAAATTGCTCTTAGAACCCAGCAGCTTCTGGCTTATGAAACCGGTGTGATTAATACGGTAGATCCGTTAGGCGGAAGTTACTTTATTGAATCGCTTACTAAGAAAATGGAAGATGAGGCAAATAAAATTTTTAATGAAATTGATTATATGGGCGGTGTTATTCAAGCTCTTGAATCTGGTTACTTCCAGAAGGAAATTGCCGATTCGGCTTATCGATATCAAAAAGAACTTGAACGAAAAGAGAAAATAATTGTTGGTGTTAACGAATTTATAGAAGAAGATTCTAAAATAGATATACCGATTTTACAGATTTCACCGGAAGTAGAAAAGAAACAAAAAGAAAAACTCGCAAGACTTAAAAATATCCGTAACCAGGAGTTGGTAGAAAGAAGCATTGCAAAAATTGCAGAAGCCGCTGATTCAGGTAGTAATATTATGCCGGTGCTTATAGAAGCTGCGGAAAATTATGTAACTTTAGGTGAAATGGTTGAAGTACTTAAACAGCATTTCGGAACTTATGAGGAAGCAGTTGTTTTCTAAATTTTTTGACTATATTAAATTATTACGGATACCAAGCTGGCTTAAGAATCTTTTTATATTTGTTCCGCTTGTATTCTCCAAACATCTTTTCGATTACGCGATTCTGATGAATGTTTTAGCCGGGTTCTTCGCATTCTCTTTTACATCCAGTTTTGTATATGTATTTAATGACTTAATTGATGCAGAAAGGGACCGGAACCATCCAGTAAAGAAATTTAGACCTGTTGCAAATGGTAAGGTTAAAATTAGCGAAGCTTTAATTCTATTAGGGCTTCTTCTTGTTATCGTAATCTTATTCTCTTTCTCTTTAAATCCGAATTTTGTTCTTATGATGTGGTTCTACATAGTTATTAATATTGCGTATTCACTTTATCTCAAAAAAATTGTTATAGTAGATATCTTTTGTATTGCTGCGGGATTTCTAATAAGAGTTGTAAGCGGTGCATTTATAATTTCGGTTTATCTCTCAAACTGGTTGATTCTTACTACTATCTTCTTATCATTATTTCTTGCAGTAATGAAAAGACGGGTTGAAATTGCTAATAGTGGCAACTCATCGGTCCAGAGGGAAGTACTTAAAGATTATTCACTCGATTTTATTGACCTTATTGCCGCCATAACAAGTGCTTCTGTTATTCTTAGTTATGCTCTTTACACAGTTGCAGAACGGACAATTGAAGCATTTGGATCGGAACAGCTTGTATTTACTACAATTTTTGTAATTTTTGGCATATTCAGATATATGTTTCTTGCAATCAAACGAAATATGGGTGAGAATGTTGTGGAAGTATTTCTAACGGATTTACCCATGATTGTAAATTTTATTTTGTATGTAGCTGTATCACTCTATTTGATTTATTTTTGACCCGGATCCAAAATGATTTCTGATTATTTGCTATTAATTACTCTATTATTACTAAGCGCTTTTTTCTCATCAACGGAAATTGCTTACCTTGTTTCCAATAAAATTAAAATTGAACTTAGAAGCAGAAAGAAAAATATTTACGCTTCCAATGCATATTTCTTTATTAAAAATCCCGATCTTTTTTTCTCGACTCTTCTTATATCAAACAACATCGTAAATATTGCCTTTGCCTCTTTATTCTCAGTATTTCTCATTTCTTCTTTCGGAATGGAGGAAGCCGAGATATTAATAATTTCTACTATCATTCTTCTTTTCTTTGGAGAATTGCTCCCCAAATTTGTCGGGCGCGAACTTGCCGATACAATTATTCTAATTTCTTCTATCCCGCTTCGTATTGTCCTGTTTCTACTCTATCCTCTTGTTAAGATTACCTCAAAAGTTTCATCCGTTCTTAACAGGTTGAATAAGAAAGAAGAGGAAGAAATTCTTCAGATATTCGATAAGGAGGATATTCAAAATCTGATTGAAGAGAGTTCTGAAGCCGGTCGAATGAATGAAGATCAGTCCGATATTATTTCCAGAGTGATTGAAATCCGCGAGCAGAGAGTTTATGAAGCAATAACACCAAGAACCGCTATTGTGGGAGTTGATATAACGAGCACGATTGATGAAGTAACCGATAAATTTATTGAGTCGGGTTACTCTAAACTGATTGTGTATGATGAAAACCTCGATAACATTAAAGGAATAATTCTACTTAAGGATCTTTTCCACAATCCTAAAAATTTATCGGAGGTTATTAGAGAAGTTGTATTTGTGCCGGATACAAAAAAGAGTCTCGAAATGTTAAATGAATTCCTCGAAAAACAGTTTACAAGTGCCGTTGTTGTAGATGAATTCGGAGGAACCGCCGGTATTATTACAATCGAGGATTTGATTGAAGAGCTATTCGGAGAAATTAGCGATGAATACGATGAAGAAGAGAAAGTAGTAAGACAACTTGATAACAACACATTCATCTTAAGCGGCAAAGTTGAAATTGATTTCTTGAATGAAGAATACAATTTTAATATTGATGAAGAAGGGGATTTTGAAACTGTTGCAGGATATGTTACGGCAAAACTTGGCAGAATTCCTGTTAAAGGGGAAACCTTCAAGATCGATCACTATTCTATACTTGTTCTTAAGTCCGATAAAACCAAGATCGATCTGTTAAAACTTACTATTGAACCTGACCTTACAGAATAAACTTTTTTTTAACCTCACTTGTTAATAACAATAAAAGAATAAAATGGGCTCAATTTTGTCATTTTTATTTGGTAATAGACCAAATGTTGCAAACCTCGATTCAGAAACTTTTAAAAAAATGTCTAAGGAAGCAACCGAAGCGGTTATCCTTGATGTCCGGACTAAAGAGGAATTTGATCAGGCAAGAATTCCG
>JBBIHP010000083.1:8308-13369 GCA_037446915.1 Ignavibacteria bacterium | reverse complement strand
ATAATTTCGTATAGCTGTTCCTTAATTGAAAAATGCTGAAGGATTTTCTGTTTCACTTCTATAGTTTGATTGATATTTGCGGCGGCATAAAACAGTTTGCGGTCAGGTTCTTCAATACTTTCGAATGAATTAATTGCTTCGGGAGGAATTGATTTATTTATCTTTACATATTCCTTAAATAGGTTGGACATCTGCCTGATTAATGCGTTAAGTTCTCTCTGGTCTTCATGTTTCGGTTCAATAACTTCAATTTCTGCTTCAAAGAAATTTGTTCTATCAGTAAATCTTATTATCCTTCCCTGAATAATCCCATCAACAAGAATTTTCAACAATCCATTTGGAAGTTTCAGAATCTGAATAATCTTAGCAATTGTTCCTTCTCTAAAAATGTCCTCTTTAGAAGGACCTTCAATATTCGGTTTCTTTTGTGCAGCAAGAAAAATAAACTTGGAATTATCCAGAGCATAATTAGCAGCATTAATCGATTGTTCTCTACCAACAAGCACAGGAAATATCATATATGGAAATATTACGTTATCCCTTAGCGGAAGAACCGGAAGAATTTTGGGTATATCTTCTATTACTGAATACTCTTTTGATTCGGTTTTAACATCTTCGCTCATTATCTTTTAACTCCATTGCGTAGTTTTGATTGCAAAGATACCAAAATATGAAAGGGCTATCAAGGTAGATAAATGAGTGATGAGAGCAGAATGTTAAATAAATAATTTTTTGAAAGAATTTGTTTACAAATGAATCAGATCAGTTTTAGTATATTTGCACTCAAAAAAATCTGGGGATAAAATGCTTGAAAAGATTATTCAAATTGCTAGAGAAGCCGGTGAAATTGTAAGGGAAGGATTCGGTAAAAATTTTTCTATTGAAACCAAAGGAAGTTTAACAAATTTAGTTACCGAGTACGATAAGAGATCAGAATCAACAATAATAAATTTTATAAAGAAGGAATTTCCAACTCACTCAGTTCTTGCAGAAGAGAGTGGGAATCACAATTCCGGTTCCGAGTACTTATGGGTTATTGACCCGCTTGATGGAACTACAAACTTTGCACATGGATTACCTATTTTCTCAATTTCTATCGGTGTACAGAAAAATGGTAAAACAATCTATGGGGTTGTTTACGATGTTATGCGCGATGCAATCTATACATCAGAACTTGGAAGCGGTTCATTTTGTAATGATAGAAAACTAAGTGTCAGTCAGAATTCTGATATTAGAAAATCTGTTCTTGTAACAGGATTTCCTTATAACATTGCAGAAAATCCGAATCACGCATTCGAACATTTTATTGCATTTCTTAAAAATGCAAGGGCAGTCCGGCGCCTTGGTTCTGCTGCAATCGATTTTTGTTACACAGCTGAAGGTGTTTTCGATGGCTTCTGGGAAGTTTTTCTACATCCTTGGGATATGTGCGCAGGTAAATTAATTGTTGAAGAAGCCGGCGGACTGGTTACCGATTTTGATGGAAATGAGATCAATATCTTTTCTAAACAAATACTTGCTACAAATAAAATTATACATAAGGAAATGATTTCCATTCTTAGCGAGTAACAGCCAGTATTTTTATAGAAATACGCAAGAATTGAAGGAAAAAAGAGGGTAAACAAGTCCTTATAAATACCTAAGCAAATAAATTTTAATTTGCAGCCCCCATTTTATTTTAATATTTTTGCAAGCCAATGTCGAAGAAAATTGTAATTGCCATAGACGGTCCGGCCGGTTCAGGTAAATCCACTGCTGCAAAGAACTTAGCTAGAAAATTAGGCTTTACTTATCTGGATACCGGTGCAATGTATAGAGCTATAACATTCTTCGCTATTCAAAATGGAATAGTTGAAGATGTTGCTGCTGTTATTGAAATGACCAAAAATGTTTCATTGAAATTGAAATACGAAAACGGCATCACAAGAGTTTTTGTGAATAATGAAGAAGTTACAGAACAGATAAGAAGTTTTGATGTTAATTCCAGGGTTAGTGAGATAAGCACAATTCCCGAAGTACGAAAAGAGATGGTAAAAATTCAGAAAAGAATTGGTGAAGAAGAAAACCTTGTTGCAGAAGGGCGCGACGTTACTACTGTAGTTTTCCCTGATGCCGATGTAAAATTTTTTATTACTGCATCAATTGATGAGCGTTCAAAAAGAAGATTGAGGGATTTTAAGAATAGTAATGTTGATATCTCTTATGATGAAGTAAAAGCCAATTTAGAAAAACGGGATAAAATTGATAGCGGTAGGGAAGTATCCCCTTTAAGAAAATCGGAAGATGCTATTGAGTTTGATAACACCGGATTAACACCGGAAGAAGATCTTGAATATTTGTACAATAAAGTAAAAGAAATATTAGCCATCAAAAAACAACTTATGTTAAACTAAAACGTAACACTGCTTTCCTCTTTTATTGATGGCATAAAGGAAGGATGCAGATAGTAGGAGGACTAATGTCCGATTTAGAAAAAGATACTATAAAGAAAGTATCTGACCCCGGTAAATTTATCAATGTTGACGAATACTCACCGGAAGAATTGCAATCATTATCAAAACTCTACGCGGAATCGTTTCGCGATATTAAAGAAGGCGAAATCATTTCTGGTACAATTGTCGGTATCAGCGGCGAAAATGTTGTTGTTGATGTCGGCTTCAAATCAGATGGAACAATTCCAAAATCTGAATTCAATGCTACTGAAGAAATCAAGATTGGTAATAAAATTGATATTGTTATCGAAAGCGTTGAAGATGAAGAAGGTAACCTTGTATTAAGTAAGAAACGTGCGGACTTCCTTAAGATTTGGGGAAGAGTTATGGATGCGTTCGACAATGAAAAAGTTGTTCCCGGAAAGATTCTTAAGAGAATTAAAGGTGGAATGGTTGTTGACCTGTTAGGTATAGAAGCATTTTTACCCGGTTCACAGATTGACATAAGACCGGTTAGAGATTTTGATGCTTTTGTTGGTCAAACAATGGATTTCAAAATTGTTAAGGTTAATATTCCTACAGAGAACATAGTTGTTTCTCATAAAGTATTAATCGAAGAAACAATTTCAGATCAAAGAAAAGAGATACTCGAAAAACTCGAAAAAGGTCAGATACTCGAAGGTATTGTTAAAGCAATTACAGACTTTGGTGTGTTTGTAGATCTTGGCGGAGTTGACGGTTTAATTCATATTACTGATTTAAGCTGGGGAAGAATTAATCACCCGAGCGAAGTAGTTAAACTTGATGAGAAAATTAAAGTTGTAGTTACAGATTTCGATAAAGAGAAGAAGAGAATATCACTTAGCTTGAAGCAATTGCTGCCGCATCCATGGGAAAAGATTCAGGAGAAATATAAGATTGGTGATAAAGTTGCCGGCCGTGTTGTATCATTAACCGATTATGGTGCATTTATCGAAATCGAAAAAGGTATTGAAGGATTGATTCACATTTCCGAAATGAGCTGGACACAGCATATAAGTCATCCATCTCAATTTGTTTCGATGGGACAGGTTGTAGAAGCAATTATCTTAAGTCTTGATAAGGACGAAAAGAAAATTTCTCTTGGAATGAAACAATTAACACCCGATCCATGGCAGGATTTACTTAAGAAATATCCTGTTGGTTCGCAGCATTCCGGTGTTGCACGTAATCTAACAAACTTCGGTGTCTTTGTTGAACTTGAACCCGGTATTGACGGACTGGTTCATATTTCCGACTTATCATGGACAAAGAAAATCCGTCACCCCGGCGAAGTTGTTAAGAAGGGTGAGAAGATTGATGTTGTTGTCTTAGGTGTTGATACTGAATCGAGAAAAATTTCTCTAAATGAAAATCCATGGGATAGTTTCGAAAAAGAATATGCTGTTGGAAGGAAGACAGAAGGTAAAGTTGTTAGAATTATAGAGAAAGGATTAATTGCTGAATTACCGTTGAATGTGGACGGATTTATTCCTGCTACACAATTATCAACCTCTAAAATTAAGAACCTCTCTTTCTGTTTCCCGGTTGGTGTTAAGCTGGATCTTAAAGTAGTTGAATTCGATAAAGAGAATAAGAAGATTGTTCTTAGTGCAATTGCAGCATTGAAAGAAAAATCCGATGATGAGATAACACAATACATTAACGAGCATAAACTTGAGAAAGTTGCTGTTAATGATATTAGAAATGCTGATGCCGGTAAATTCGATTCATCCGATTTTAATCTTTACGATGATAAATCTGTTTCTGCACCTCCTTCTGCTCCAGTTGCTGATGAAAAGAAAGAAGAACCGAAAGCGGAATAATTTAGTTTTCGTGTATTAAATATTCGGGCTGTATTTAATCAATGCTGCAAAAAGATTGAATGCAGCCCTTTTATTTTTGACAATATTCTTGATCATGAACATGATCATAATCAAAATCAAAATTGGAAAGTCATAGAATGTCTACCACGGTTGCATTTCATACTCTCGGTTGTAAACTTAATTTTGCCGAGACATCAACAATCGGAGAACAATTCCTTAAAAGGGGATTCTCAATTGTCGATTACTCCGAAAAAGCTGATGTCTATGTAATTAATACTTGTACTGTTACCGAACATGCCGATAAGGAATGCCGCCAGATAGTCCGCCGCGCTTTACGTAATAATCCGGATGCCTTTGTAGTAGTTTCAGGTTGTTATGCTCAGTTACGCCCCGATGAAATTTCTAAAATTGAAGGTGTTGATGTTGTATTAGGCAGTAACGAAAAATTTAACCTGTTCGATTATATAAGCAACTTCGATAAAAAAGAAATTTCATGTATCTACGTATCACCTACAGATGAATTAAATTCATTCCATTCATCACATTCAACCGATGCAGATGACAGGACCAGAGCTTTTTTCAAGATTCAGGATGGCTGCGATTATAAATGCTCGTTCTGCACAATTCCTCTTGCCCGCGGTAAAAGCAGAAGCATGAGTGCTGATTATGTTGTTAAGGAATTCAAAGAAATACTATCTCATGGTTATAAGGAGATTGTTCTTACGGGTGTTAATGTTGGGGACTATTCATATAGGATAAACACTGAATATGAGCAAGAGCAAGAG
>JBBIHP010000083.1:0-8208 GCA_037446915.1 Ignavibacteria bacterium | reverse complement strand
TAATGTTGGGGACTATTCATATAGGATAAACACTGAATATGAGCAAGAGCAAGAGATGGAAATAGATTTATCAAGTGTATTAAAAAAAATTTTAGAGATTGAAGGTGATTATAGAATTCGTATTAGTTCTATTGAACCGAATTTACTGAACGATAATATTGTTTTACTTACTTCATATGTTAATAGAATGGTAAATCACTTTCATATTCCTTTACAGAGTGGTTGTGATAAAATCTTACGACTGATGCAGAGAAGATACAATACCGATGATTACCGGAAATTGATTTTTAATCTTACAGAAAAAATTGAAGATGTAGGAATTGGTGTTGATGTTATAGTAGGATTCCCGGGAGAAACTGAAGCCGACTTTTTAGAAACCTATAACTTTCTTAAGGACTTACCAATTTCTTACCTTCATGTATTTACTTATTCTGAAAGACCGCACACAAAAGCTTTTCATATGGAAGAACAGGTAGATGTTATTGAACGTAAAAGAAGAAATAATATGCTGAGAATCTTAAGTGAAAAAAAACGGAATGAGTTTTACCGTAAAATGATTGGTAAAGAATTAACAGTTCTGTTTGAGCATGAAAATATGGATGGATTTATAAAAGGATTTTCCTCAAATTACGTCCGCGTAAAAATCCCTTTTAATAAAGAATACATAAATAACTTTGTTAGAGTAAAAATTACGGAGGTTGATGAGAGCATTTGTACGGGCAAAGTAATTGAAAATGTTTCTCTAATTAAAATGTGAGTTTAGAAATGAAAAGAATCCTTTTGCTTATTCTTGTTGTCTCATCAATCGTAAAACCACAGCAATCAGAATCACTTCTTTTTTTAAAAAGTAAATTGCAATTCAACAATAGCCCGGAATCCAGCATCAAGTATCCATCATTCAACAACGAACAAAATTCTTTTAATAAGAAGAATCCCGGATTGGCAATTTTATACTCGCTTGTTTTACCAGGGATGGGTGAATTGTATGCAAATGGATTTGAGTCGGGAAAATATTATACTATTGCCGATGGACTATTATGGGGAACACTTGCCGGCTTTAGTATTTATGGAAACTGGAAAGAAAAAAATTACAGATCATTTGCTGAAACAAATGCGAGCGTAAAATTAGAAGGTAAAGAGAGCGACTTTTTTGCAAATATTGGTTCTTATTTATCGGTTGAGGATTACAATAAAGAAATGGAATTGAACCGGAAATTCGGTAAAGTTTATAACCCGGAAATTTATTACTGGAATTGGAAGAGCAGCGATTTAAGAAGAGAATATAGAGAGATGTGGTCATCAAGCGAAAATGCCTACAATAATATGAGGTTTGTTGCCGGGGCTCTGATTCTTAATAGACTTATTAGCGTTATTAATGCAGTCCGTTTGGTTTCTGCTTATAATAAAAATTTAGAAAAAGAAGAACTTTCCTGGAATATTTATTTTACAACTCAACAAAGTCCAACTTTACCTCAAAGTCTTCACATCAATTTCATTTTTGGAATGTAAAAAAAAAGAGCGGCTCTAAGCCGCTCTTTATTGAAGTAGGATTATAATCCCTTCAGATTTGGGTTAGCATCTCTTTCGGTTTGAGGAATTGGCATGTATCTCCATGTTGTAGCAGCAAGATGCCATGGAATAGCGCCTCTATTCTGATCGATTAATCTTGTGCCCTGGCAGAACATTTCTTTATCTCTTTCTACCATTAAAGCATTTAGATCAACTGTTGTAAGGTTGTTTAAGCTGGAAGCAGCTCTAACAGCGTTAACTAATGCAAGAGCATCACCTGTTGCATTGCCTCTTAGTATCAGTTCGGCTCTCATTAAATTATTTTCTCTCCATGTCATCATAACAAATGCAGAACCTTTATCGGGGTATTTTGTTTGCCAGTAATAAGTTCTGCCGCTTGTTCCTTTAACAGAGCTGATTTTTATTCTTGCTGTTTCTTTTGAATCTGCAGTTATATAACCATTAAAGCGGTCAGCAACGTGAATCTGAACACGACCAGCACCTGCAAATCCCCAGTAGTAAATGTTGCTAACATCGTTATTTAATGCGTTGAAATTAGCATCACCACTTGCCATTCCGTTTGCTGCAAATGTAGCTGCTTGAGCATACTGTCCCTTTGCAAAGTATGCTTTAGCAATTAGTGAATTTACAACTCTTCTGCTATAAGCATCTGTAGTTGCATTTAGAGCAGCGTTATACTTTTCAATTGCCTGATCTAACATTGTAGCTGCGGGAATGAATGGACCAGCATCAATTGTTCCACCGGGTTGATTTTGATTCAATCCAAATGCAGTTGCTAAATAAAATCTAGCAATACCTGCATAAAGATTTCCATTATATAACGCCAATGTTTGAAGAGCGGTGTTTGTGAATGTAATCTGTCCGGCTCTTTTTACAAGATCATCAGCAAAGAATCTTAATTCGCCTAATTGACGGTAAGTTGTTGTTGTAGTTGCGTTATTTAGAACTATTGCACCTTTATCAATTTCTTCGAATGTTGGGAATGATGCTGATGCAATATCACTTGTATAACCCATCTGGTCTGATAAGAGATCCATCTGGCAAGCAATCTGGCTGGCAACTACTGAAAATCTCTGCTGAACACCTCTTACAACAAATTCAGTTTGAGATTCACTTGTTAATAAATTATCCTGAACAACGTCAATGAGAGGGTTAACATCAGTTATATAATCCTCGCAAGCGCTGATAAAGAATAATAATGGTAGAACGAGTAATAAATATTTTATCTTTTTCATGTTATCCTCCTATATCCCTAATCTAACCCAGAAATTGACAGTGCGCGGATTTTGCAATGTACCGAAATCCATTGCTCTTGCATTACCACGACCGCCAGTGCTGTTAAACTCAACGTCAGCGCCAGAATATTTTGTTGTTCTTGCAACGTTTCTAACAGAAATACCAGCGTATAGACCTTTAAGATAAGTTGTAAAGTCTAATTCGCGTAATAGATCTGTGAAATCGTAACTCAAGCTAACTTCTCTTAGTATCAGATAATCTCCGTCTTCAATCCATCCGGCAAAATTACGCCAGTCGAGAAGTGCAAATTCTTCGGCTGCTTTTTTATATTCAGCTGTATTTGGAGTTAGTTTAGGAAGACTTGTAGGAGCAACACCCGGAGCTAATTCAGCCAAACCAAGAATCCAGATATATTTGTTGTATTCAGGAACATTGCCGAATCTTGCTGCGAATGCCTGTGTATAATTGTATATCTTAAAGTTCAATGCCCATTCTGCAAATGCATATAGAGTAAAGTTCTTTAAGAATTTGAAATTTACTGAGAATGATCCAGTATTATCAGGAATCGGACTGCCAAAATCGTATCGTTCAGTTGAAGCTGTTTTCAATGGTCCGTTTGTATGATCATACAAACCGGCAGAAGTATATCTTGGTCCTGTAACTTTCTGAACATAATACTGTGCTTTCGGCAAACCATTTTGAATGGTTTGAACACTGTTAAATCCAAAATACTGAGGAGGTGCAATACCCATATCAGTTACTTTGTTTTTTTGATAATTCCAGATTAAACTGAGGTTCAAACTATAATCAATAGAATTAAATGGTGAATATTGAAGTAAAGTTTCGAATCCGGAGTTTTCAAGTTTACCAACATTATACGGCTGGTTGGTAATTGTTTTACCTGTTGATGGAGCATTTACCATACCAACAATTGAATTAGATGCATTCTGAATATAATAAGTAAACTCAAGTGATACATTGTTGAATAATTCAGTATCAAATCCTAATTCAACTTCTTTAATTCTTTCCGGTTGAATTGCAGCATTACCGATTGCAGATAAAACTGCACCAGCGCCATAACCACCAGTCTCTGCTCTCCATAACAATGGAATAGCGTCCTGGCTGCCCGGTAAGAATCCGCTTTCGCCATAAGCTACACGTAGCTTTAATAGATTTACAAATTCTGGTAAGAAATCGTATTTGTCTAATCTAACAGCAAAGCTTGCTTTTGGGTAAGTGATTGAAGGTGCATCTTCACCGATAGCACTTGCATAATCTTTTCTTAAACCGAGAGTTAAGAAATACTGATTTAAGTAGCTGAGAGAATGTTCTGTGTAAATACCGGCTTGTTTTTCGTTCAGGAATCCTTCACCATATCCTGTAATTGTACCAGCAGCACCCATATTTGTAATTAAATCTGAGTTGAATTGTTCACCCTGATAAAATGTTGTACGCCATGTTCTATCGAATATCTGACTTCCAACAGTTGAACGAACATCAATCATATCAAATAAATTGTAGCTGTATGATGCGTTGAAGTCGTATGTAAACTGTTTGTTCTTCCTATCGAAGACACTCTTTTGGCCGCGTTGAATAAGACCACCAAAGTTTCTTCCCGGAGGGAAGTATCTTTGCTGATAATAATCAGAGTTGTCAACGCCTATACCACCATAAATTTCTAAATCTTTTATTGGTCTATAGGTAACACTTGCAGAACCAATAAACTGGTTAATTGTAGCACCATCCTGAATTGTTAAAAGATCCGGTTCTTTTACCCAACCGAATGATACTGCTCTAAAGATTGTGTTGCCAATGAAACCATAAATAATATTATCGTTGCTTGGTCTGTTAATCTTATTATTAACATAATTTGAACTGACTTTTATTGAAAGTCCTTCGGTTGGGAAAGCTGTCAAATTTAAGCGAACAGAATTTCTTGTTTGAGAACTCATTGGCATAATACCAGTTTCGTCTCTGGACTCAAAAGAAGTATAGTATCTTAAAGTTGGGTTTCCGCCGGCAGCACTTAAGAAATGTTCGCGGATTGGACCAACTCTAAATTGTCTGTTAGCATCATCAGCAGATAAGAATTGATCTTTGCTGTAGGTATAGATTTTTTCGTTGTAACCGTAATTAAATCTATAATCGATGCTCATTGCTTGTGATAATCCTGCAGAAAGTTTTCCGGCTTTTGTAGTAATAAGCACAACACCGTTAGAACCGTTAACACCATACATTGATGCTGCAGCAGGTCCTTTAAGGAATTCAATCTTATCAATGTCGTTTGCATTAAGGTTTGTTAGTAAGCTTGTACCTTGACCACCGGCAGCATAACCAACTACTTCGGAGTTATCCATACGGACACCATCAACATAAATTGTTGGCTGACCGTCGCCGTTTAATCCACCGCCGCCTCTAACCCAGAAGCGCCATCCGGATCCAACGTTACCGGATGCAGTAGTTAATTGAACTCCGGCAACTTTACCGCCAATCATTTGAGATAATCCACCGTAAGCATTAACCTGCTGTAAATCTGCTGCAGCAACTCTTGCAACAGCAACTTCTGCAACTGCTTTGGAGGTTTTTGAAGCGATACCTGTTACTACAACAGTTTCGCTCTGGAATATGTCTTCTTCAAGAACAAAATCTTGAGAAATAGAATTGCCGGTAAGTGTAATGTTCACACTCTTTGATTTGTAACCGACAAAAGATACAGTAAGTGCAACTGTTTGTCCTGTTGCCTGGTTTCTGGGAACTTCGAATAAATATTTCCCCTCTACATCAGTAGCGGCACCAGCGTTTAACGCTTTTATAAAAACGTTGGCTCCGATTAATTGCTCTCCCCGAGCATCGGTTACTTTACCCATTACCCGAAATGTTTGTCCCATTATTAATGTAGGCAAAATCAATATGAGTAAAAGAGGCAGTATTAGTCTTTTCATGTTACCTCATAGATTTGTTAGTAATTGATTAATTAAATAAGAAGTGAAAAAATTTTGTATTCCTTTTCTCATTTCTCCCCGAATTAGTTATTAAATAATTTCCCCTAGTTAGAAAGGTAACGCTAACTTTTGTGAACCCAATTTATAACAACAAACAAATAAAAACAATAGTAATTGAATAGAGTGCATTTTTTTTACTACTTTTGATCTGTTCACTTTAATCATGCTAAAAATTATTGATGAATAATTATAAGTTGACAATTCAATACGACGGAACAAATTATTCCGGCTGGCAAATTCAGGATAATGCTACTACAATTCAGCAATGTATTGCTGAGGCAATTAGAGTAATTATTCGGGAGGACGTTAATCTTATTGGTTCGGGAAGAACTGATGCCGGTGTTCATGCTCTTGGTCAGGTTGCAAATTTTAGATTCGATAATGAATTAGATCTATACAAATTTCAGTATTCATTAAATTCTATTTTACCTGATGATATTTCTGTTAAACAAATTGAACGAGTTGATGAATCATTTCATTCAAGATTCGATGCTAAGAAAAGAAGTTACATTTATTTATTCACTCACAATAAAAATCCTTTCTATCAAAAATATTCTTATGTGTTTCCTCAAATAAAAAATATTAGTTTTAAAAATCTTAATAGTCTTAGTAAAGCATTAACAGGTAAACAAAATTTTACTTCCTTTAGCCGTAAGAATGATGAACAGGAAAATAAATTTTGCAATGTAGAAGAAATTTATTGGCGAAAGGGAAAAGATCTTTCAATATTTTTTATAAGTGCCGACCGGTTTTTACATGGAATGGTAAGAACTATTATTGGAACAATATTAAACGCAGCTGAAAAGAATTATAATTCAGAATACTTAAAAGATGTTCTGAATAAAAAGGACAGGACTGAAGCAGATGAGTCTGTTCCTGCCAAAGGTTTATTTTTATATAAAGTGAGGTATTGAAATGATAGATTTATCAAAAAAAGTTACATTAATTACAGGCGGATCCCGTGGAATTGGTGAAGCATGTATCCGGCTCTTTGCTAATGCAAATTCCAAAGTTGCTTTTACTTATAAAAACTCTAAAAATAAAGCAGAGCAGTTGGAGAAAGAGTTTAACGGCAAAGTAAAAGCATATAAGGTTAATATGGAAAATGAAACGGAAATTTTTAATATGGTTGATATGAGAGTCAAAGATTTTGGCAAAGTTGATATACTTGTTCATAATGCCGGAATATGGAACGACGGGACTTTAGAAACTATGACTTTAGACCACTGGAACGAATTGATAAGAATAAATCTTACTTCAACATTCTTGTTTTGTAAAGCATGTGCAAAGTATATGAAGCAGAATAATTACGGTAGAATGATTCTTATTACATCAACGGCAGGACAGAGGGGAGAAGCATTCCACTCGCACTATGCAGCTTCAAAAGGAGGAATGATTTCGTTTACCAAATCACTTGCTGTTGAACTTGCACCATTTAATATAACTGTTAATTCTGTTGCACCCGGCTGGGTTGATACTGAAATGAATGATGAAGTCTTTGCTGATAAAGAATATAAAGAGAGTATTAGAAAAGGAATTCCGGTTGGTAGAATTGCTACTGCAGAAGATATAGCCGGACCAACATTATTTCTTGCGTCCGATCTTGCGCGTCACATTAACGGTGAAATTTTAAATGTGAACGGCGGCAGTGTGCTTTGCGGTTGAGATAATTATTAATGAGTTATCTAAATTACAACAGATTTACACGCAGAGAACGCAGAGTTAAAACGCAAAGATCGCAAAGTTTAAACTCAGCGCGCTAAGCGTTCCCTTTGCGATCTCTGCGAGTAAATCTTTGAAACTAAGCTTTGTTACAATTTTAATAGAAGGTCTTTTGAATGGAATTTTTAGCTGAACTTCATCCGAAAATAATTCATTTCCCGATTGCATTTTTTATTCTCTATTTCATGTTCGAATCAAGCGGTATAATTTTAAGGAAAGAATTTCTTCTTAAGTCGGCATTAATTATTCTTATACTCGCAATTATTTTTTCAGTTTTAGCCGTACTAACCGGTAACCAGGCTTACGAAATTGTAAAACAACGACAAACAGATACCGCATTGTATAAGGACGTAATCAATTTGCACGAATTATTTGCAACAATTACATTGTGGTATTTCATGGCAGTTATGTTTTTGAGAATTTATTTTGTTGTTAAGAAAAAATTTGTTGGCAAGGTTCAATATCTATTTATCATACTTGGATTAATCGGCTCACTTTTAATTTTTCTAACCGGTTTATACGGGGGCGAACTTGTTTTTAAATATGGAATTGGGACAAAGATATTTTAACTTTGTGATGTCATGAAAAAATTATTTATTGTTTTATTACTACCTTCACTTTTGCTGGCACAGGAATTCAAGTTCGGTGCTGCAAAAGGATTGTTTATGGGAATTGGAGTCGGTCCGCGGTTTCCTGTTGGTGCTTTTGCCGATAATAG
>JBBIHP010000082.1:0-13722 GCA_037446915.1 Ignavibacteria bacterium | reverse complement strand
AAATTACATATAAAGACCTACCTCAAGATGATCCAAAAGTAAGACAACCGGATATAAAAAAAGCATACGAGATTATAAAGTGGCAACCGAAAATATCCCGCGGAGAAGGATTGAAGAATACTCAAATATACTTTCGATCAAAACTTGGAATGTGATATTCAATTATGAAGGTAATAAAAGGTAATAGTTCTAATTCGTTTAATATTGTTAATGTGTTGGGCGTTCCGTTGCATTCCGTCACGCGTAGTGATTTGGTAAATTGTTTGGAAAAATTTTTAAAAAATGGACAAAGGGGATGGTTTGGGTGTGTTAATGTTCATGCAGTAAACATAGCTAACGAGCATAAATGGTTTAAAGAATTTTTTCAAAAAGCATTGATATCTTATTGCGATGGGGCTGGAGTTCGGCTGGGTGCTTGGCTTCTTGGTTCAAAACTTCCGGAGAGAATTGCACTGACAGATTGGGTTTATGATGTTTGCGATCTTGCATCAAGAATGAAAAAAGGAATTTTCTTTTTGGGCGCCAAAAAGACTACTATTATTCAAGTAAAAGAAATTCTAAAAAAAAGATATCCCGAGCTCTTTATAGCAGGGATTCATCATGGTTATTTTACACCACAAGAAAATAAGAATGTAATTAACTTGATAAAAGAATCTAATGCCGACATCTTAATTGTTGGTATGGGAATGCCGCTTCAGGAACGCTGGATACTCGATAATTTTGATAAAATAAATGTAAAAATTGCATTTGATGCCGGCGCAGTTTTTGATTTCATCGCTGGTGAAAAGCTACGTTGTCCTAAATGGATGGGTGATGCAGGATTTGAATGGCTTTTTCGATTGGTGCTTGAACCGCGAAGATTGTGGCGGCGGTATTTGATAGGCAATCCATTATTTCTCATACGAATTTTAATAAAGCGTTTTATGTACAAATAATAATCTCTCATTCTGCAATTAAATTGACCTATCTCCCAATTGAATTACGAACTTGTGATACTTGGTGCTGGAGCAACTGGATTAGCGGCAGGTTATACCGCCCGGGCTCCAATTTTTGAAGCTTACGATATTCCTGGTGGAATATGTGCTTCGTATTACATCGATCAAGAATCAAAAATACGTTCATCTAAGCGATTAACGAACCAAGATGACTACCGGTTTGAACTTGGCGGTGGTCATTGGATTTTCGGCGGTGATTCTTTTGTTTTAGATTTTCTTTCGGTTTACGACAAATTGATTTCTCATCAAAGAAACTCTGCTGTTTTCATGCCAAAATATTCGATAATTGCCCCATATCCTCTCCAGAATAATTTGATTTATTTGCCACTCGATATAAAACAGTCTGCTGAGGCAGAGCAAGTTTTCCCAATAACTGAAAATGTGAAAACGCTTAAGCAATGGCTTCTTGCTTCATTCGGAGAAACTCTCTGCAGCATTTTTTTCTTTCCATTTCATCAGCTCTATACAGCCGGATTATTCGAATTCATCTCCCCGCAGGATCAGTACAAAACGCCTAAAAGTGATGCTAAAGAAAAATTGCAAGAAAATGGATATAACGTTGAATTCGTTTATCCTAAGCAGGGTCTGGACAGATTGTTTCATGCACTTTCAACGCATACTGAGGTGCAGTTCAATCATAAAGTGCAAAAAATAAATCCTGAAAAAAAAGAAATTGAATTCCAAAGCGGAACAAAGTGTAACTATAAACGAATGATTTCTACAATTCCATTGAAAAGAATGATAGAAATTTGCGGAATCGAAATATCATCAAAACCTGATCCGCATACATCAGTGCTTGTGCTGAACATTGGCGCAAGAAAAGGTTGCAAATGTCCTAATCATCACTGGCTATATATTCCAGAGAGCATTTCGGGTTTTCATCGTATTGGTTTCTATAGTAACGTTGATGAAGATTTTCTGCCAAAATCACTGAGAGGTCGGAATTCACACATAAGTGCTTATATCGAAAAAGCTTTTCCGGGAGGAATGAAACCTTCTGAAAATGAAATAAATGAATTTGTAAAATCAATAAGTTCGGAACTTCAAGAATGGGGCTTTATTGACGATATTGAAGTGGCCGATTCTACTTGGATTGAATACGCTTATACTTGGAAATACCCTGAATCGAATTGGAGAGAAGAAGCAATATTAAAACTTGAGAAACAGAATATTTTTCAAGCGGGCAGATATGGACGATGGCAATTTCAGGGAATTGCGGCTTCAATTCGTGAAGGGCTGGAAATTGGTAATCGTCTGAAGGTTTAATATAAAGTAATACCTATCGTATGAACTTTAATTGGTTACCTAAAAACTTTGGCAAAAATGTTATTGCATTGTACGGAGTGAACTTTGCAAATTTCATTATTCCATGGATATCAGTTCCTTATCTTGTCCGCGTTATTGGTCCTGAATATTATGGGCTTTTAGCGTTCGCAACTGCCGTAGTGCAATACAGCATAATTATTTCAGATTATGGATTCAATTTTACAGGTCCACGAGAGTTTGCATTAATTAGAAATGATCAAGAAAAATTATCGGCTTTATCTTCATCAGTGCTTTGGACGCGATTATTTCTAGCTAGTATTACATTTTGCTTAATTGGTTTACTTTCGCTAATTCTGCCTTTTTTACACACAAATCTTTTCTTAATTGTTTTGTCGTTTGGCTCAGTAATTGGGGGCATACTTCTTCAAACATTTCTTTTACAAGGCGCAGAAAGATTTAGAGTGTTAAGCCGATTATTGCTAACATCAAAAATATTTGCAACAGCTTCAATATTTATATTTGTTAAAGAGAAGCAAGATTTTATTTATGTTCCTATTATATTTTCTGCGGGGCAGTTATTGGCTGGTGCCTCGAGTATAATATTTTCAATACGTCAGCTCGGTATTCGATATTCTCTTCCTAATTTCAGAGAAATCAAAGCACATATAAAATCTGGTTTTCGTGTGTTTATAACAAGTGGAGCAATAAGTTTTTATACAACTGCCAATACAATCATCCTCAGCGTGTTCACTACGCCTGAAATTGTTGGTTGGTACGCTGCAGGGGAACGTATTGTTCGGTCTATCCAAGGATTGATTTCGCCAGTGTATAATGTAGTTTATCCGCATGTAGTTCGGTTAAGACAAGAATCAAAACAAGCGGCGCTAATATTTTTGCGGAAACTTCTTTTGCCTCTTTTTATTTTCTCAAGTATTGGAACTATTATTCTCATTGCATTTCCTAATATTATTGTAAGAATTATTTTTGGTGTAGAATTTGGCGGTACTGCCGATGTTCTTAGAATTATGGGTATGATACCACTTTTAATGAGTTGTTCACTCGTGAGTGCAAATCTTTTTCTTATTGGTTTCGGATATGAACGACAATGGTCGAAGATTATTATCGTAACCGGGTTCATCAGTCTCATTGCATCAATCGGACTCGTTGGTGGTTTACATCTTCAGCATATTGGTGCCAGCTTTGCAGTCTTAATAGGAGAGATACTTGTAATGGTAAGTTCAATGTTGTATTTTATGAAGGAATACGGTTTGTTGAAAAAAAATGTTCAATGAGTAAAAATGAATCAGAATGTGCGAAATTGTTTGCCGGTATTGGCTGTGCGATGGGGATTTCCTACTGAAAACGAGGGAGGTCCGCTTAATATTGTTGCAAAGTTACTTTCTTCGTTTGGTAAAATGGATATGTTTGAACAATTTGGGTTTGTTTCTGCAAACTGTTCTTTGGCGATTCAAAAAGGAAAAAAGTATATAACAAATCTTCCTCAAGTGCAATCCAAAACTATAAAGGATCGTTACAAACAAATACTATCCAAAATTGCTTATACATCAACATTTGGACATTCACTTGCCTTAGACCGCGACTGTCGCCGTTTAGAAAAACGAATGGTTGGTTTCCCGTTCAAGCCAAACATTATTCATTCTCACAATATTATCTATTCAGGCATGATGTTTCCTATTCACCAAGCAAAATCAATTACAACAATTCATTACAAAGGTTCGCTAATTGAAGATGGTTTAGGGTTAAAGTATCCCTACATAAAAGGAAGGAGACTTGAAAAGCGATATATTGAACTTGAAACTGCAGGCATACTCAGCTCAGATGTCATCACATTTCCAAGTCATGAAGCAAAAAGAATGTTTGAACATTCGCACCCGAAATTGCTTGATACAAAACGAGTTGAAATTGTTTACAATGGAATTAACATCGAAGAATTTCCAGTTCGCAAACAAAACAAGGAACAAGCGATAGAAAAAAAAGAATTTGTCATACTCAATATCGCCGCTATGATTCCGCAAAAGAGATTTGATATAGTTTTAGATGTGGTTGTTGAACTTATTCGGCGTGGAATGAATGTAAAGCTTATACACATTGGTAGTGGTCCATTGTATGAACATTTTCTAACAAATGTCCGTAAAATGGGTTTAGAGAGATATGTAGAAATGTATGAATTTCTTCCGCATTCAGAAATAATTAAACATTTTTATTCTTCCATGATACATTTTCTCCCGAGTGAAAATGTTGTTTTTGATCTTATAACTCTTGAAGCAATGGCGGCTGGATTGCCTTCGGTAGTAACAAACGATGGGGGAAATAAAGAATTAGTGAAGGATGGAGTGGATAGTATATTGGTGGAGAAAGGGGATGTCAAAGGTTTTGTAAATTCTATTCAGAAACTTGTAAAGGACAAACCACTGTGGTCTGCAATAAGCAAAAACGGCAGAATAAAAATAGAAAAGAAATACAGCCAGGAAAAAATGGTTACAGAATATATCAAATTGTATGAATCATTGTGCAAATAATAAATCAATTTGTTCAATTTACCTATGAACATTGTCCATCTACTCAATCATTTCGTTTATTGTGATGGTTGTGCTAAACATGTATTTCTGCTTGCACGAAGACAGAGTGAGCTTGGGCACAGCGTAATGGTTATTGCCGGGAAAGAAGATGCGTTTCAATTATTAGTGCAAGAAGGAATTCAATGTGTAGTAAATCCCAATATTTGTCATAAAAATCGTAATTACATAAGATTCATTCGAGGGGGATTGCAACTCCGCAAATCGTTCAGACAAATTCGACCAGATATCATTCATGCCCATAGTTATTATGCGGCTAATCAAGTTAAATTATTCACGGGGAAATGGTATCAACGACTCGTTCAAACAATTCATGGGAATTCAAGGACCCAAGCAAAACTTAATCAATTTGTTGGACAAAGAATTATTACTCCAAGTCAAATAACTGCACAATATATCATAAGTAAAAATCCAGCTCTGAAAAAAAGAATTGATGTTATTCACAATGGAGTTCAATTTATCCCTGCAAAAAACGAACCTGAACAAGAACGGAAAATTCAAGCATTACATAAAAAGGATGGAAATAAAATATTCATTGGTTATTTTGGCAGAATTGTTCGTGTAAAAGGTATTTTCGTGCTCGCGGAAGCATTCAAGTTGTTGCTATCATTTTGTGAAGTAGAACTAATAATTGCTGGGGACGGTGATGATCAAAATGAACTTATGTCGTTGTTAAAAGCAGTAAATGATAAAGTGCATTGGATGGGATCGTTAAAAAATGTTCAGCCTGTAATGGAACTCTGCGATGTTATTATTCTTCCCTCGTTTGCAGAAGTCTCGCCAATGGTTATTATTGAAGCCGGTCTATTGGCAAAATGTGTTGTTGCAACCAATGTTGATGGAATACCAGAGATAATTAAGAATGATGATTATGGAATACTGATTCCTCCAAATGATATACAAGCGTTAGTAAAAGCATTATTAAAAACTGTGAACAATAAACAGGTTAGGAATGCAAAGGGAATTATATTAAAACAACATATAGAAAAATACTTTAATATTGCGATAATGATAGATGAGGTAATGAAAATTTACGAGTCAATTAAAAATGATTAGAGTCTGAAGAAATGCAAAACGAGAAGAATGTCATTAATAAACGCTTTTATGAGGAATCCATTAGCCTAAATTGGGCTAAAATTCTGGATTCCCGCTTTTACGGGATTAACAAAACTCTGGTTTGATTGGTAAAAACGCCTATTGCGTAACTTCGATTAGGGCATTAATGAAGCATGTATAGGTTCAATTGATTATATGAATAAACTAATATGAAAATATTAATTCAACATGAATATTCTTTTTGTCTATAGCTTCAAGCGTTTGTGGAATTTGTTTTACAATGGATTAGGTAACTATCATCCAGTCTTTGTTACTTTTCGCCGAGAATTTACAAACGAACCTGTATCTCCGCTTTATGTTTTTTCAATGAAGACAAAGTATTCTGAAAGTAAAAGGCATATTTTAAATGAAGATGAATTATTGCAGTCTTTTAGATTCACGAGATCGCTCAATTTGATAAATGGGAATGACAAAAAGATTATTCATATTGGAAGACAATATGAACAATTTTATTTAGACATCTTTACTAAAGAATCTATCGACTGTATTGTGAATTGGAATCTTGGTTATGGGTTTCAAAATATCGGACATTTGCTGGCAAAAAAACTGGGAATTAAGACTTTAGTTATGGAAGGAGGTCTTTTCCGTCCATACACAATTACGGTTGAGCCGGAGGGAGTAAATGCTTATTCAGTTATGCGTCAATGGAACAGCTTATTTGAAATACCAGATAAAGATATATCCGCATTTGAAAAATGCAAGAATATGTATCAAGCACATAAAGCAAAAGAAAAGAATAACATATTATTCCTTGCATCTTCTCGAAGATCGCCAATGGAAAGACTTATAAAAGAAATCAAACAGCGATTCATCTATAATTATTATGATACAGAGAAATATCAGCATCATTGGTTAAAAAGATTCTTCAAAATAACGTTACGTGGAATGTTAGCAGATCATTCTTTTGTACCAAAAATAGGAGATAAGGTCTTTACTTTTTTCCTAAGCAGTGTCTATGACCCACAATTGGATATTCCAACACAGGAAACAATAAACAAGCATCTTAGAGCAATCCTGGATGGTTTTCAGATGTTTCGACGAAATCATCCTGATTATTGGCTGCTCATCAAAGAGCATCCGCTTGATGAATCAAGATCATTGTTTTGGGATCTCTACAAACGAAATAAAAAAGATAATGTGCTTTGGACTATCCAAAATGCAAAACATCTTATTTCAATTTCTGATGGCATAATAACAATCAATTCTACCGTTGGTATTGATGTGTTGATGCATGCGAAGCCGTTGCTTTGTCTCGGCAATTCATGCTATAGACATGATGGAATAACTGTTCCGTTTTCAAATATAGTATCTGCTGAAAGTGCTGCTGCAGCGCTGGAGCAATTAGCAATATTTAAATCGGATAACATAAAGACAGATTTGTTCCTGGCTGAAACATATGAAAAAACACAGATTCCTGTTTGGCAAAACTCAAATGAAAAGGAAGAAATAAAACAAGGATTGGTATCATACCTAGATGCAATAAAGATGGACAATGTCTATTAGTGAAATGAAAATATTGCTTCTAACTGATGGAATGCAGCCCGGCGGCGTTGAGCGTCATGTTGTGCATCTGGCAAATGGATTATATGAAAGAGGAGTCAAGGTGGCAGTTGCCGCGACTGATGGATTATTCAGAGGACAACTAAATCCTTCAATCCAATTTTTAGAATTACCATTACTGCATGACGGTTCATCTCGTAAACGCCCATTAGGATTTCTACGCACTATTCTAATTCTTAAAAAATATGTTCACGACAATAAAATATGCATTATTCATTCACATAAACGATACACAGATTTTATTGCTCGGCTTGTAGTCTCTTTATCAAAATTCACAATACATTTGTCAACCTGCCACAGTATATTTACCGATATGACTTGGTTTCCTTCTTTTGGTGAATACACTATCGCATGTAGTAATTGTGTTCATCAAATGTTAATAGAATTATACGGTAAATTCCAAGGAACAGTCCGAGTGATTCATAATGGTGTTCCTGCGTTTCAAAAGTATTCCGAAAATCTTACTATGCACTCAAAGAAGAGACTTGGTTTAAGTGATAATATTCGAATCATTAGCAGTATCGGTGGTTTGTCAAAGCAGAAAAAACCAGAAATTCTTCTTCAAGCATTTTCATATATTTTGAATAAATGTAAGAATGTTCATTTAGTGTTTGTAGGAGATGGACCGGAAAAACAAAGAATAGAAAAACTAATCGCGAATTGTGGGTTACAATATTACGTGAGCATGCTACCTGAAAATAGTGTAGTAGAAGAAATAATGAACATTTCTAATTTTTGTATTTTGTCTTCTATTAGAGAAGGATTTCCATTGGTTTTGCTTGAAGCAGCTAGTATTGGTAAACCATACATTGCAACTGATGTTGGCGGTGTGTCGGAATTTATTGAACATAATAAAAATGGCATCCTAGTACCACCCAATGACTCGAATGCTTTAGCGGAAGCAATTTCGTATCTTCTTAATAACCCGAGAAAAGTAAAAGTACTCGGTAGGAATGCAAAAATTAAGTATAAACAACGTTTTACGTTAGAAAAAATGATAGACGAGATTATGGAAGTCTACATATACATCCTAAAAAGTGCAGGATAAGAAAGCGTGAAGGTATTTTGGATAATTATATTAACAGGATTATTCGTAGTTAATGAGCTATTAGCTCAATCTGTTACAGTGAAATCACTCTCTTGGGGAACAGTAACAACTACTCCTGTAGGTGCAATAAAGAAAATCAATATTCAAGTTAATTCACCGAATACAGCTACGATTGAAACGATGCATCCAGCAGAAAAGCCTGTAACGTTTCCCGCTCCTGTAACAAAAGAATCTTCTTCATTTTCCCTTTTTTATGCAGTTCCACCAGGTGCGATTATTCAAATCAGAAATGTTAACCCGAAAATACGCACCATAAATTCCGCGACAGATCAACTTGTTACAAGCTATTATCAAACTTCTGATTCTTCCCTCGTGCAAGCCCAGTACAAATCAGTACTCGAGGCTAGCGATTTAATTGGTACCCAGTCTTTGAGTATTGATAGATATATCTGGTTCCGTGGTTATCGGCTTGCGTGTCTTATAGTTGCTCCATACTTCAAACAGAATGAAAATATAGTTGCGCTTGAATCGGTAGAAGCTGAATTGCATATAATGAATTCTTCTGTTCCTTTAGCTTCTCGATCATCCGTAAAGGATATACATTTTGAAGATGTGCTAAAAAATGTCATTGTAAATTATGATGAAGCAAAGTTTTTGCAGATGTCATCGTTAAATTGGAATGATACGACTGGCAATTGGTTCACCCCAGGAATGACGGCTTTGAAATTAAGTATTCCTCAAGATGGAATATTTCGACTTACGTATGATGACCTATTTTCTGCAGGTTTGCAAGTAGGGGAAATAAATCCGAAAAAATTTCGGCTTATAAATCGCGGAAAAGAAATTCCAGTTTTTGTTCAAAGCTCATCGGAGCAAATATTTTCTGCCGGTGATTATATCGAATTTGTGGGGAAGAGGAATTATGGTCTCAAAGATTATCGAACAATTTCTACTGGTAACGAAGAATATGCCGAGTATTTGAATAGATATACCGATACTTCAACATATTGGTTAGTTTGGGGTGGGGCAGATGGACAACGCGTTTCAACAAATAATGGGACACAAGTTAGCAGTGATACACTTGATTGGTACACTGAAGTCCTGCATATTGAAAATGATGTTATTATTCAATTCATAAACTCAAGATCCTATACTGTCTCACAGGATCCTCGTTGGCAACCCGGTGATATCTGGGGAATGGGATGGTTGAACGGCGGTGGAACTTTTAACGCTACCTTTTTAGCCGACAACATATCATCAAAATATTCAACCGCAAATATTTTTGCGCGATTTGCCAGTTGGGGAGGACAAAATTACACTCCTACACATCGTGTTCGCATGCGTGTGAACAATTCGGACACATTGCAAGAACTTGATATGCAGTTGTATCAGCATGCTCTTATGCAAACAACTGCACCGATGGCGAATATACAAAGCGGAACCAATACTATTCGATTGCACAGTCTCATAACTGCATCGTATCCAAACTCATTATTGATTGATTGGTTTGATGTAGAGTATCCAAGAAATCTTATTACTGCAGATAGTTTGATATTTTCGTTCAGGATGATTGATTCGACTAAAATTCGTGGTGTTCGCATTACCGGACTTAACACGCAGGATGTAGTTCTGTATAAATATTCCCCTGTACCTAAACGTATAACTGAGATTACATTTTCGGGAACTACTTCTTATACATTAGTTTTTAATGATACTATTTCAACCGGAGATACATACATTCTTCATTCTAATCAAAAAATTAAAAAACCATTAATTGCAGGCATTCGACAATTTGGAAATTTACGTAATACTGAACAGCAAGCAGATTATATTCTCATTACACATAAGAGATTTTGGAATACTGCTCAGCCCTATTCTTCATATATAGGATCAAAATATAATTTTACGACAAAAGTAGTTGATGTAGAACATATTTTTGATCAATATGGGTATGGATATCCGACAGCAGAATCCATACGTGAGTTTATTAAATCCACCACAAGGTGGACTCAACCGCTTCCGGCATTTCTCTGTCTTGTCGGTGATGCAACTTATGACTATAAATATGTGCTAGCAGACCCAAATCCAGCAAATAGACCGATTAATGCAGTTCCCTCGTTTGGCCAACCTGTTAGCGATCCATATTTGGCGACAGTAGAAGAACTCGCATTGCCACAGATGTATGTTGGTAGAATTCCTGCCAATACAGATACAGAATTCCAAAGATATTTTGCACGTCTGCAAAAATATAATAATGAAAAAAATGATGATTGGAATAAAAGATATATATTCTTTGCAGGAGGCAATCCTGAAGTAACAGGACAAGTAGAACTATTTAAAGCCACAAACGAAAATATTATTGCTACATATATTAAACCGAATCCGGTAGCAGGTATTTCTGAAAGTTTCTATAAGACAAAAAGCCCACAATCGAATTTTGGAACATATTCGGCTGAATATATTCGCAACGTAATTGATAATGGCGCAGTTATTATTTCTTATATAGGGCATAGTGGAACACAAACTTGGGATAATGGAATAGGCGACCCTATTCAATTACAAAATAAACGTGATAAGTACACACTTATTATGGATTTTGGGTGCTCGACCGCAAAATTCGCAGAGCCAAACATTACATGCTTTGGTGAACTTTTTGTTTTGAGTGATGCTGGGTCAGCAATCGCATACATAGGAAACTCGGCACTGGGATTAGAAAGTATTGCCAGAACATTACCGGGTTCATTTTTTAAGACGTGTCTGCAAGATAATGTATTGAGGCTGGGAAAAACACACTTCCTTGCAAAATACAACTTATTGCAGTCGATGGGTGGTATGACGTCAGCATCAAACCGTATTATGATGTACACAAATACTCTCATAGGTGATCCTGCGATAGAGCTTGCAATACCCCAGAAACCAAATCTTAAAATATTTAATGCAGATATTACATCGAGCCCATCACAAGTTTCCGATGATGATTTGTTCGCAAATATTTCTTTTCCTTTTCAAAATACAGGAAAAGTGATTGCAGATACTATCACCACGAAATTCTCACATTTATATTCTGGAATAAGAAGTGATACAACGCTTCGTCATAAAGTTCCAAGTTTTAAGGATACACTCCGCGTTAGAATTCCAATTGAACAAAGGAGTGGGGATTTTCAATTATCGGTACAGTTAAATAGCGATGGACAAATTCCAGAAATTGACTATACAGATAATAATGCTATTTCAAAACTTACCGTCCTATCTAGTCTATTCAAACAAGTATATCCCTTGCCATCCTTCGAGCAGCTGATTACGAAATTAACTTTGTTGAATCCATCAACAACTCCTAAAAACGAAAGTCTAGAGGTAGATTTAGAGTTAGATCAAGATGCAAGCTTTACAAATCCATTAATAATAACTAGACCACTTGGTAAAGTCGTTACCACATTTCCGCTCGCATCAATTGGTGCGGAAAAAAGATATTTTTGGCGAGCGGGTTTAAAAAATTCGATTAAGCCAAAAGCAAAAGGAGAATTTGTTGCCGGCACAAGTCCTCAAACAAGATGGCGACAAGCAGATAGTGTATCGTGGAGTAATGCAGAATATGTAGATGCGGCGTACATGCAGGGGGAAGGCGTTACTGTAAAAGAAAAACAGATACCACTTCGTTTAATATCAAAAGGTAGAACAGCGGGTCAATTTGGAGCTGTTGAAATTAACGGATACAATGTGCTGCCTAATACTTTTGCCCGTGGACATACCTTAGTAATTATAGATACTGTTAATATTACGGCACAGGAGGTTCGTCATTTTGACAACTCGAACTCTAGTTCATCTGCTTGGTCAGATTCCTTGGCGGCGTACATAGGAAGAATTCCGACGGGGGCAATAGTCATTGACGTTATCATTTTTGATGGTTCTTTGAATTTTACTCAAGAAGCCAGAAACGCACTGAAAACAATTGGAGCAAGCACGTACGTAGATAGCATCAGCGACGGTGATTCATATGCAATCATCGGACGCAAAGGGGCTGTTTCCGGAAGTGTGCAAGAAGTATATAAACCAAAATGGCCCGGCGAAAGTGCTATCATTGATACATTGTTTATACATAAACCGCGACAGTGTACGGTTGTCAGCCAAGAAATTGGACCGGTTGGAAGGTGGGACACTGTTAAAATTAAGAGAAGCTTGCCTATAGGATCGACAATGTTAACCTCCATAATCGGCATTAATGTAAATGGAGGTGAAGAGATTATAAGCGCAAGTGTCATGGATTCTATTTTTTCGATTACAAATATTTCCGTAAAAACGTATCCAAAAATCAAATTAAGTGCGCAACTTAATGTGAACAGTAATATGGAATCACCGGTTCTTTCGGAGTGGAGTGTTACAGCGGAAGCTCCGGCAGAATTGGTAATTAATTACCAATCAGTCAGTATAAGCGCAGATTCCATTATGGAGGGGAACCCCGTGTCCGTATCTGTTGATGTGTATAACGTTGGTTCTCTATCTGTAGATAGCGTGTACATTACTTTGTCAGAAATGAAACGCGGAATAACGATTGACACACTTTTCATTTCTACTATTCCAAATGATACATACAGAACAGTAACATTTCAATACCCAACGGCAGGTAAACGTGGTACTAATATTCTATATGTAGAAGTCGACCCAAAGAAGAATATTTTAGAACTATACAAAACAAATAATTCTTACACATTTCCATTGTATGTTATTACCGATACAATTCGCCCAACATTCGACATTACATTTGATGGACAGCGAATTTATGACGGTGATTATGTTCTGCCTAATCCGACAATAAGAATTAATGTGTACGATAATAGTCCTTTAGCAATACACAATCCATCATCAATCAAACTTACATTGGACAATCGCAGAATTATACTTGGCACAGACCCTGATAGCCTTTTCGAAATAGGCACTGGCACAGAAAAAGCAATTGTAACTTTCAAGCCGAAATTAAAAGGAAGAAAAGAACCATACAAGTTATTTTTAGAAGTGCAGGATTCATCTGGAAATAAAGTTTCAATGCAAGGACCATTATCGTTCATGGTTGATTCAATTGGAAGTCTCAAGAATGTTTTTAATTATCCTAATCCATTCAAATCTGAAACTCACTTTACGTTTA
>JBBIHP010000081.1:0-13981 GCA_037446915.1 Ignavibacteria bacterium | reverse complement strand
ATAATATTAGCAGTAAAAAGTTTGCTGTATGGGGATTATCATTCAAACCAAATACTGATGATATGCGCGAAGCTCCATCGATTGTAATTATTAAAGAACTTGCAAAACTTGGTGCAAAGATATCTGCTTATGATCCCGCAGCAATTGATAATGCCCGGTTTTATTTGAATGATATTCTTCATTACGCTATTGATCAATATGAAGCTTTGAAAGAAGCGGATGCCTTACTTATCCTAACAGAGTGGAATGAATTTAGAAACCCGGATTTTGACCTGATCGCAAAACTTCTAAAATCAAAAATTATTTTCGATGGGCGAAATGTTTTTGAATTGGATAAAATGAAAGAGCTTGGATTTAGCTATATCAGTATCGGACGGCGATCGGTTTAGCGAATAACAAAGAAGCTCAAAAACCTTGCTGAGACAACGTTAATTGATTAACTGTTTAATACTTTTTCGTAATACTCAATGTATTGGGGCAAAATTAAATTCTTATCAAAGTTAGTTACAGCTCTCTCACGTGAATTCTTTGCAAACGATTTATACTTTTTCTCATTTGTAAGTAAATCGATAGTATATTTTGCCATTCTCTCCACATCACCTATTTCTGCAATGTAACCGGTTTGATTATGGATAACTAATTCGGGTAATCCACCAACCGAAGTAGATATAACCGGTACTCCGCAAGCCATAGCTTCAAGAGCAGAGAGTCCAAAGCTCTCGGATTGCGAAGGCATTAAAAATAAATCTGCCGAGGTTAATATCTCTTCAATAGCATCCTGTTTACCCAAAAATAGTACATCTTTTTGAAGGTCAAGTTCTCTTGCCAGCCTTTCACACTCAGAACGGTCGGGCCCATCTCCTATAAGAACAAGTTTAGTAGGAATTTCCTTTTTTACCTTTTCAAGAATTTTTATTGTATCTGTAACTCTTTTAACAACTCGAAAATTGGAAGTATGAATCAATACCTTTTCCCCGCAAGAAGCAATGTGTTTCAAAAATGGTTTTTCTTCAACCGGTTTATACTTCTCAATATCTATAAAATTATAAATTACTTCTATCTCTTTGTTTACATTGAAATTGGTAAGAGTTTTCTCTTTCAAAAAACGGGATACAGCGGTTACACCATCACTCTCTTCTATACTGAATTTAACAAGAGGCATAAACGTCGGCTCAAGTCCCATTAATGTTATGTCAGTTCCATGAAGTGTTGTAATAAATTTTATTTTTCTGCCGGCTTTTTTCCATACCTGTTTTGCCAGGTACGCGCTTACTGCATGCGGAATAGCGTAATGAACGTGCATCAGATCCAGGTCTTCGTATTCAATTACTTCGAGCATTTTACTTGTTAACGAAAGATCATATAGCGAATGTTCGAAAAGCGGGTAAGTACTTGTCTCTACTTCATGAAAGAAAACATTGTTAACAAACCGTGTAAGTCGGTGAGGTATAGCATAACTTATAAAATGTACTTCATGCCCCATCGATGCAAGAGCCAATCCAAGTTCTGTAGCTACAACTCCGCTTCCTCCATATGTCGGGTAACATGTAATTCCAATTTTCATATTATTCTTTCACAAAGTTATTCTTCAGTTGATTATTTTTAACAGGTAGAAAATGAAAAATCACACATATCAAAATACGGAATTTTTTTAGAATGAAAATCTTATTACTTGGTCATTCCATAATCGATAAAATTGAAAAGGGAAGTCAATTGCGAATTTCTCCGGGTGGTATTTACTATTCATTGTTAGGTGTTCTCTCTGTTATAAATCAATCCGATCAGGTTTTTCTACTAACCGGTTATAATAAAAAGTCCATTCACATTTTTAATAATTTATATTCCAGAGTCGATTTAACATATTCGGATGAAATGAATTCATTACCGGAAGTATTTTTGCAATTACCCGAAGACGAAGAACGAAAAGAAATTTATACGAATCTATCCACCGAACTTGATATTACTAAAATTAAAAACTGGAATCTTTTCGATGGGATCTTAATTAATATGATTACCGGATTTGATATTTCACTTGATAGATTAAAAACGATAAGGAAAAATTATAATGGAGTAATTTATTTTGATCTGCACACTCTTTCTCGAGGTGTTGATAATAATATGACGAGGAAATTCAGAACTGTTCCGCATTCCGGCGAATGGATTTCGAATGTTGATATCTTGCAGTGTAATGATATGGAATTGTCTACTCTATCAACCGAAACAAGCAGATCGGAAATAATAAAATCAGTTCTTAAACACGGGCTGAAATTTTTAATTGTTACACGTGGCAAGCATGGCGCTGAATTATTTTACCTGGAGAATTCAAACATACGATCTATTACCAAACCCGCATCCAATGTAAATGTTGTAAACAAGATAGGATGCGGCGATATTTTTGGGGCAGTATTTTTTTATAACTATCTTTGTCAAAGAGATACCGCTTATTCCCTTGAGATGGCTGTTAAGTCTGCCGGTATAGCCGTATCCATGAATTTTTTGGATAATATTAATTTGTTTTTACATGATTAATGGAAGTATGATAAAAACCAGAATACTGATTATTGGTTCAAATGGAATGCTGGGGCAGCGGCTTACCGATTTCTTTTCTGCATCCTCAAATTTCGAACTTTTATGCACTTCACAAGAAGAAAAATCCTTCATCGAAGATGTTGAATACAAATCATTGGATATCACAAATAAGCAGAGGGTTAAAGATATCGTTCTGGATTTTTTCCCCGATTTTGTTATTAATGCAGCAGCATTCACCAACGTTGATAAATCAGAATCCGAGAGAGAACTTACATGGAAGGTTAATGTTAACGGTGTGGAAAATATTGCTTTGTATAGCTGGACGATTGATGCTCATCTAATACATATTTCAACAGACTACATTTTTGATGGTAAGAACGGTCCTTATTTGGAAGTGGATAAACCCTCGCCAATTAATTATTACGGAAGGTCTAAATTAGCATCGGAGAATTCGATCCGCACAAGTGGTGTTCGTTTTACAATATTACGTTCTAATGTGCTTTATGGACCTGTTAAATTTGGAAGACCGGATTTTGTTAAATGGGTTGTTGAATCACTTACTTCTCAAAAAGAAATTAAAATAGTAAAAGATCAATTCAATAATCCAACCTTTATTGATGATATTTGTCTCGCAATTAGTAAAATAATTGAATTCAAAAAAGAAGGGTTCTACAATATTGCTGGACCAGAAATTTTATCCCGTCTGGAATTTACAAATCGCATAGCAGATTATTTTATGCTCGATAAATCTCTTATTAAACCGATTGTAACCGAGGAATTAAAACAACCTGCACCACGCCCTTTGAAATCAGGTCTTATAACGTTAAGAGCTGAAACAGAGCTGGGATATAAACCAACAAGTATAACAGATTCCTTTGCAATTATTAAAAAGTATCTTAATTTGTAATAAATTCTTTAATCTATGGGTGTGTTAAGGAACATTTACTTATCATTATTTCAATTAAAATATTGACAAAAAGTTAATTAATTAAGAACTTTGAACAGTAGTTCGAGGGTTTATCCAATAGTCATTCAATAGGAGGAAAAAAATGAAAAAATTACTCTTCACTTTAACTCTCTTCTTTTTTGTAAGTGCAGTTGCTTCTGCTCAAGTTCAAGTTCAAAGCGGCACTTTCTTTTATAGCAAAGATCAAAATAAAGACAATTACACTTTGCATGCTAATCAGGGTAAAAGAATTGTTGAATATGAAATTAATTTCCCAAAACCATTCGATAAAAAACCAAAAGTTGTTATAATGCCTTCTTTACTTGATGCAGAAAGATCTACACAGGTTAGATACAGTATTAGGGCTTCCGGAGTATCAAGAGACGGATTTGTTCTTCTTGCAGAAGTTTGGGGTGATACTCAATTAAATTCTATCGGCGGTTTCTGGCTCGCTCATACGGAAGATTAGTCTGTAAGTTTTTATTCAAGCCGTTCTTCAGAAAAGGTTGAACGGCTTTTTTATTTTATACAAAGCGGTTCTTATTCCATTCGAAATAAATTTCTTAACCTATTGTAAGCCGGCACAATTATTCATAACTACGAAAAATTTTCTTTGTGTTGAATTTAATTCGCATAGCTCGAAATGAATTATTTGAAAAAAAGTCATTTTCCCGCAAGGAATAATTTTTGTAACAGTTTTATTGTTTAGTTATTTGAAATGAGTAATTTGAAGGGGGATTTAGTGAATCAAAAATTTTACTACTTTTTAATTCTGCTTCTTAACATCAACAATTTTTCCTTTTCT
This sequence comes from Ignavibacteria bacterium, assembly GCA_037446915.1. Lineage (GTDB taxonomy): Bacteria > Bacteroidota > Ignavibacteria > Ignavibacteriales > Melioribacteraceae > DSXH01. Next base: position 9,701 of record JBBIHP010000081.1, on the reverse strand, counting down.
CAATCCGATTTTAATGTTGATCGATATAATCAATTCTTGCAAACTAATAAAAATCTAACCTACAATGGGCTTTTATCATTGCATGATATCGGGACATTTAAAACCAATATTAAAAACTCGCCGGGTTCAATTTTATATCTCGATTCCCTCGAAAAAAAATTTAAGTTAACAGGGTATGAGAAGGAGTTACTAAGTAAACATGGTTTTGTTGTCACTGAAAGAATAAATTCAATCGATTATCGATACATGTTACTTGATATCTGGAGAAAGGATTTACCTGTTTTCATTACAACCGATGCTATACTTCATGCACTGCATAGATCATACGATAATATTCTTAAATATGTTGAAGTAAATTATCTTATTCCAAAACTAACTGAATTATTAAACCAGATTCATTCTTCAATCCCCAAATTAGAAAGTAAATACTCTTCAGATTCACTAATCAACAGGGCAATTCATGATGTTGATCTTTATTTAACCGTTCCTCGTAAATTATTGAATGACAGCGCGCAACCATATTATGAAATTTCAAAAACAGAGATTGATAAGTTTTTAGAGCTTATCAAGGCTTCAGGATTCACTAAAACAAAATTTATGAGTGAGTCTCCAAGAAATATAGATTTCAGTCAGTTTGTTACCAGAGGGCATTATACAGACGCCAGGTATCCCCAGCTTTCAAATTATTTTAAGGCAATGATCTGGTTAGGTAGAATTGAGATATATTTAATTCCACCGGTTTCGGAGGATGTTGCTCCCCGTGATGAAGATATTCAGCGCCAAATTATTGTCTCTAATTTAATTCTGGAATTAATCGACATCTCCAATTCATGGAATCTATTTAATGAAATAGAGAAAACTATATCTCTTTTTGTTGGTGAACAGGATAATGTAACTGCTGTACAATTAAAAGAAACGTTTAAAGAAGTTAATGTTCAATCGGCTCTTGATTTGATAGACTTTGATAAAATTAATTCTTTTCAAAGAGTGTTATCACAAAAACCATTCAGCGGACAAAAAATATTATCACAAGTATTATCAAACGATCCATTCAACCCGGAATCAATAAAACCGGCATCATCATTTTTAATCTTCGGTCAGAGATTTGTAATCGATTCTTATATAACCTCCAATGTGGTCTTTGATAGAATAGTAAATAACAATAGGCGAATAGAGCGGATTCTACCCTCAACACAGGATATATTATTTGCACTTGGCAATTCAGCATCACTGCAACTCCTTAAGAATGAATTAGAGAAATATCATTACGCACCAAACCTTGCTGCTTTAAGATATCTTGTTGATAGTTACGATGATAATTTCTGGAATTCTTCTATCTATAATTCGTGGCTTAATTCGATTAGAACTTTATCACCACCAATCAGCCGGGGCAATCTTCCAGATTTTATGCAGACAGGTGCATGGTGGCAGCAAAAAATGAATACGCAACTTGCATCATGGACCGAATTACGCCACGATAACATTTTATATGCAAAGCAATCCTACACTGGTTGGATTACCTGTTCTTATCCTTATGGATATGTAGAACCAATTCCTGAGTTTTACAAATCATTAAAAACATTTGCAGATAAAACTAAAGAAAAACTCTTATCTCTTCCGATTATTTTACCAAGAGCAATAGTATATCTAAGATTCTTCTCTAATATTATGGATACGCTTCATGCAATTTCTGTAAAAGAACTTTCGGGAACTGAATTAACAAATATTGAAAAATCATTTCTACAGAGAGTTTTATTTGAGAGATGGGGATGTTATACTGACGTTGATGGCTGGTATCCGGAATTACTATTTGATGTTCCCAACCTATTAGAAGGGAGCGATAAAAGAGATTACCTTGTTGCAGATTTCCACACAGCTCCATCTGATGAATTTGGAAATGCAGTTGGTTACGTTAAGCATTCCGGTACCGGTCCAATTAATTTAATGATTGTAACAACTGAATTGCCCGGTGTTGGTATAGTTGCCTTTGCCGGTCCCGTTTATAGTTATTATGAATATACCACAGTTAACTTCCAGAGATTGAATGATGATGAATGGAAAAATACTTACATAAGTAAGTCGGTACGTCCTGATTGGGTAAATGTCTATTTAGCTGATGCAAATGGATCCTCAAGGGGAGAAGGAGGCAAGCTAATTACAAGTATTAATTCAGGTAATAAACCTACTGAAAATTCTTTACCCGAGAACAAGATTGTTGCAAGTAATTATCCTAATCCATTTAATCCTGAAACGACCATTCATTTTAATATACCTTTCAGTTATTCTAATAATCTTGCAGAGCTAACTATCTACGATATTCGAGGAAGGGTAATAAGAAAATTGCTTAAAGAAGAATTATCAGCCGGATCATATTTTATTAAATGGAACGGAAAAAATGATAACGGCATAACAGTAAATAGTGGGATCTATTTTTACAACTTACGCGTTGGACAGAAAGTGATTAATGGTAAAATGAATTTGATTAAGTAAAAAAATGGTTAAGAAATTTACTTTTGTTATCATACTTATAGTTACTTCATTAATTACTGCACAATACAAAGTAACAACAGGAAACTTGTTAAGAATTAATTTTCTATCCAGCGGAATAGATTTTAATGATACACTCTGGAATTGGAGGTCTACTCTAATTGAAAAGGAGGCTAAATCAGAAAGGTGTATCGGTGGATTCGAGTTAAATTCCAGCGAATATTTGCTCGTTGCTAATTCAAAGTTCAATCCATCTATAGAATATTACTGGTTTTATCTTATCAATGCTTCAAAAAATGTTAAGTGGTTTTTATATGAAAGGCCCAATTATCTTTGTGCTAACGAACGTTACTTATATTCCAAACCCAAATTGTTACCGATCAATAATGGCATCTGGATACTGTTTGGAATTGATAGAACAGCGCTATTCTTCCAAAACGATTCATTATATGAAGGTAAGACAAATAATAATCTTAAATTAATCCACATTGCCGGTTCACTCGAAAAGAATCATATTGCTGTGTTAGAAGGAGACCCAAGAAGGTTATTTCTCTATGAAATTGATCTTAATAATTCACCTGAAATAAAAATAGTAAGACCAATAACAATACTTAATGAACCCCAATATTATTTTCAATTACCCAGAGTATTTCATCATTTGTCAGATAGCCTTTACATATTTAAGAATGAGTACGATAATATCATCAACTTAGTTACATATTCAAATAATCAATTTATTTACATCAAGAAATTAAAGCCGGAAGATGATCGTATTACTATGCCGGATTTTACTCCTAAATTCTTTATTAGAAATAAATATTTTTATTTTGAAAACCGTATACTTTATAAAGAAACATTTAACAGAAATACTCTTGAATATGAGAATAAAACCATAGTGTTAGATTTAACCGGATTGACATACAATTATGATCCAGACTCCAATTACTATGCTTATTATCGTAACGATTCAGTATTTGTATATTCAATTAATAAAGAAGAAGTAATATTCAGACAATCAATCACACCAATAAAAAATTTTATACCCGGGATTATGAGTCCGCCTTATATATATTATCATCAGGTTAAAACAATAACCGGAGTATCCACGCAAGAAGAACTGCCATTGGAATTTACACTATCGCAGAACTATCCTAATCCGTTTAATCCAAGCACAACAATTGAATTTACCATCCCAAATGTAGAGTCGAGGCATGCCTCGACTCTACAAAAGGTTATGTTAAAGGTTTATGATCTTCTGGGGAGAGAGATATCAACACTTGTTGACGAAGAAAAATTACCCGGTAAATACACAGTTCAGTTTTCTCCCGGTCCAACATTACCATCGGGTGTCTATTTCTATCAGTGTAAGATTGGTAACTTAACTGATATGAAGAAAATGATTCTCCTGAAGTAGATGATCCTATCGTTCACAAAAAAATTACATTCAATATCATTTCCAAACATTTTCCTTTATGCTATTTGAGTGTTTTATAATATTTTTGTCCCGTTACTTTATAGAATTTTTTCAAACCTCGCAGTATAGAAGGAGGATCGCATGCTCTCCCAGCTTGTCAAACCGGAAATAATCGAATTGATAAAAGATAGAAATTTTATTGAACTGAAAGATATCCTTTTAGATTGGACACCGGCAGATCTTGCTGACCTAATCTATTCAATTGAAGAAGAAGAGCAAATCCTTTTATTCAGACTCCTTCCAAAAGAATTAGCAGCAGACGTTTTTGAGTATCTCGATTTTGATACTCAATCGAATCTTATCCATTCTTTAGGTAAAGAGAAGTTTGCAGAAATCCTTAACGAAATGTCGCCCGACGACAGAACCGCCCTCTTTGAAGAGATGCCTCCAAATGTTGTTAAGCAGCTGCTAACATACTTATCACCATCCGAAAGAAAAATTGCACAGCAATTACTCGGGTACCCGGAGAATAGTATTGGTAGGGTAATGACTCCCGATTACATCGCTGTTGAAGAAGGATGGACCGTTAGGCAGACACTCGATTATATTAGAGAGAACGGAAGGGAAAAAGAAACCTTAAACGTTGTTTACGTAATTGATAAGAATGGAAGATTTCTTGATGATATTAAGATAAGAGAATTTTTATTATCACCTTTAGATACACTTGTAACCGATTTGATGGATTTTAATTTTGTTACCTTAAGTGTTATTGATGATCAGGAACATGCAGTAGAATTATTTAAGAAATATGATAGAACCGCTTTGCCTGTTATTGATGCTGCCGGAATTTTAGTTGGTATAGTTACATTTGATGATGTTATGGATATTGCAGAAGAAGAAACTACCGAGGATATTCATAAAATTGCCGGTATGGAAACCCTTGATGAACCGTATCCTTCAACTTCAATTCTGGGTATGATTAAAAAACGGGCTGGATGGTTGAGTATTCTGTTTGTCGGAGAAATGTTTACCGCAACTGCAATGGGTTTCTTTGAACATGAAATTAGCAAAGCCGTTGTTCTTGCATTGTTTATTCCATTAATAATTTCGAGTGGTGGAAATTCAGGTTCTCAAGCTTCAACACTAATTATCCGTTCACTTGCTCTTGGCGAGTTAAGTTTAAAAAACTGGTTCTTTGTTTTTAGAAGAGAAATTCTAACCGGATTTACCCTGGGATTGATATTAGCATGCATCGGATTTTTAAGAATTTTGATTTGGCAAGAGTCAGCTCATTTATACGGAGAGCACTGGTTCTTAGTAGCATTAGCTGTATCAATCTCTCTTGTTGGTGTTGTTATGTGGGGATGTTTAATGGGTTCAATGCTTCCGTTCATATTAAAAAGAATGGGGTTCGATCCGGCTACTTCATCGGCTCCTTTTGTTGCAACCCTTGTTGATGTTACTGGAATTGTTATATACTTTACAGTTGCAATGTTTTTCCTTAGTGGTACTTTATTATAAAATATAAGGTAGTATATGAGTAATGAACAATTCGATCTCTTTCTTATTTTGCTGAAAATAAAATCTTATCTGGTTAGTTTAATTGATCATCCATCTATAGGAAGTGATTCGCTCGAATATACTGAAGAATTTTTAGACCGGAAATTCCCTGATAGAAAGGATGAAATATTAGAACTCCTCTATTCGTTTAATATTAGAAGCGATTCAGAAATTGCTTTCGACGAAAAAATTCATCACAGATTTAAGGAAATGGTTAAAGGAAAAGAGAAAGCATTTCATCTCTCTTCAATTCTAGAAAAACTGAATATCGATTCTATTGAAGAGTCAATTAAGGATAGAACAATAGAAGAATTAAAAATTGCAAGGGATCAAAAACTTAAAGAAATTGTAAGTGTTCTACTTCAGCTTGCAAGAATATGGGCAAAGCGTAGTGAAATAGAAGGTGAGTTCGATAATTTCTCCGTTCTTGAAGAGGAAGATCTTATTCGTCCTGAAGAAGAGGAATTTTTAGGTAAATTAGGAAAAGATACTTCGGCTTCATTTGATTCGATTTCTAAAATAACATATCTCTATTTAGAAATATTGGTTGAATATTATTTTAAGTTTGGTGGAGATGTTGCACTTTCGGACTTTATTAACTCGCTTGATGAGTTGAAAGATATTGTTAAATCGAAGTATAAAGAACTATTCAAACAATCCGGCTTGGATCCACAAAACATTTGAGGTGAATAATGAAATCCAGTATTATTTCTTTCATTGCTGTCTTATTTCTAATTTCTGCTTGTTCTCTTTTTCAAAAAGATACTTTCCAGGGAACTTGGGTTATTACTGTTAAAGGTGATTATAACGACACCATTGAATTTAATGTTAATGAGGATAATACTTTTAGTTTTCTAAAAAGTATTTCAACACAGGGCCAAAATTATGATGCAAGATTTAACGGGAAAATTTTAGCAGACGGAACATTTGTATGTGATGTTGAGATTATGAGTATGAAGGTTGCACAATTTAATGGTAAGGTTACTTATGAGAACGGATCCGGTTCTTGGTCCGGAACAGGTATGGGTGGTAACTGGACCGCAGTTAAAAAATAATTTGTAAAATAAAAAAGGCTTGCAATCGCAAGCCTTTTTTATTTCCTATCTTAATTTATCTTACTTCTTTTCTTTGTATGTAGCTTTTATTTCTACGCGTCTATTCTTGCTTCTGTTTTTCTCATTGTCATTCGGGAATGCCGGTTTGGTTTCTCCAAATGATTCTGTTGTAATTACACTTGCATTAATTCCTTTCTTAACAAGGTAATCTTTAACAGCGTTAACTCTCTTTGTAGAAAGTTTCATATTATATTCATCCGGGCCTAATGCACAAGCGTGACCACTTAAGTAAAGTTTAGCATCATTAAGTTGTGAGAATACCTCATGAACTTTATTAAGAGTAGTTTGGGCTGTCTTGGAGAGCTTAGAACTATTTAATGCAAACCATACCATATCGAATGATTGTTCTTTGTCAACAACAGTAACAGGAACATCATCGCTTGGATCTAACGGGTTAGTTCCACGTTTAACTTCAACTCCATCGCCAACAGAACCGCCGTCTGTATCAACTTTTAAGGGATCGGTCTTGTATTTCAATACTTCTTCACCATCATTCAAACCATCACCGTCAGTATCAGCTTTCAAAGGATCAGTTTTATATTTAAGAACTTCTTCGCCATCCTTCAAACCATCACCATCTGTATCGGCTTTCAATGGATCTGTCTTATACTTAAGAATTTCTTCACCGTCGTTAAGACCGTCACCATCAGTATCTGCTTTAGCAGGATTGGTTTTGTAGGTAAATACTTCTTCTCCATCCTTCAAACCGTCGCCATCGCTGTCGGGATTTTTTGGATCGGTATTGTATTGTTTAACTTCAGCACCGTCATTTAATCCATCACCATCGGTATCGGGGTTATTTGGATCAGTACCGATTTCTAATTCTTCGCGTTTTGTTAAACCGTCTTTATCCTTATCGGAGTTCATGCTTTCACCGGTAAATGTAATACCGGCGCCAATATTGAAATAACCATCATTGAATTCATCAATCTTATAGAAGTTAATGTTTTCAGTCATAGAATAGTTGAGACCAACACTCAGATCTAACAATACTTCATCACTCAATTTAATTTCGGTTCCCAAACCGATTGGAATAACGGCTGTCCAACCATCAGCTTCAACAGGTTTTGGAGAAACAACACCGGGTTTAGTTCCAACATTATAATTCATTAAACCGATACCGGCATAAAAGTATGGATTCCAGCTTTCGAGATCGAATGGTGTGTATAGTAACCGTGCATCAATCGGGATAATTGAAGTGCTGTATTCACCGGTTCCTTTTTTCATTGTTGTGTAGTTAAAATCGTCACCGCTTAAGTTGCCATATCCAGCGCCAAGTTCTGCATTAAAATATTTTGATAACTCGAATCTTAAAAATGCTCTGAATAGATATGATGAAAGTGCAATTCCGTTATCATCTTCAAATTCTGTTGCCGATAATGCGCCATTTACCTGAAAACCGCCCTTTAAACCAAACTCCTTAAATTGTGCAAAAGAATTTGTGCTTAAGAATGTTAAAAAAACTACAAATAAAACAAGTGAAAGTTTCTTCATAGAATGCCCTTCGTTTTTTGTTGGAAAATATTTATGTAAAAATAAATTTTTAGTCGATGGTAAATAGTAACCTGAGTCACAATGAAATACTATTTTTCATTGGAGGATCTAAGCAAATTCTTAATGCAAATTTAATAATTTTTTCGCCAACTTCTCATTAAAAAACCGGTAATTATCAAAGCAATTCCTATTAAAGCCACTTTAATGTAAGGTTCTGAGTAGTAATAATAACCTCCGATGGCAACCGGTACATTTTGCATTTCAACAGTATTGAACCCTTCACCGCGAACAATTTCAACTTTGTAACTAATATGAAATAGTGAATATGCTAAAATTACACCGCCTTGAAGAAAACAGACAATATCTACAAGAGCGAAAACAAAAGCCGACATTGCTTTTTTCATATTTCTCCTTTTTTAGAAGTTCGTACCCCGGAGAGGAGTTGAACCTCCGACCAACGGTTTAGGAAACCGCTGCTCTATCCACTGAGCTACCGGGGCATTTATAATCACATTGTTGATTAGAACATTATTAAAAAACTTGAACCTCCGTCCCGATGAAATCGGGATTAGGAAACCGCTGCTCTATCCACTGAGCTACCGGGGCAAATATATTCGAAACCATTAATTATTCAATAGAAATATAATTATTAGGTTAGCCCTTTCCAATAATTGTTAATATAAGAGCAAACTCTATTTTATGTATTTTATTATCTCAGCTCTTTCAATTGTAATTAAGCCTCCGCAATTTGCTTCGTCAAAAATTTGCTCCACAACCGGAATAAATTTATCAATTTTCAGTTCTTCATCAATTATTTCTATAATTAATGGCATATCTTCGGATAATCTTAAAATTTTTGATGTATGGATTCTACTACGTCCACCAAATCCCATTATTCCTTTGAATACAGTGGCACCGGCTAACTCTGCTTTTCTTGCCTCCAGGACAATCTTTTCATAAACAGTAGTTGAATGAATTTTATCTGATTCACCAAGAAAAATCCTTAAGAGTTTTGCTTCTCCTTTAATTTGCATTTTAACCTCCATTAAATCCTGGTAATTATTGAAATAAGATAAACTGCAACTAAACACAGAATTAAACTGGAAAAAATATTAAGCGTTGCCAGCATATATTGAGAATCCCTGAATAAGTTAATTGTTTCAAGCGAAAAAGTTGAGAAGGTTGTAAAACCACCGCAAAAACCGATTGTCAGAAACAATTTAAGTCCCGGCGAAATCAATTCTTTACTATCAAAAAGATAAATAACAACACTGAGGATAATACTACCAATAATATTGACAGTCAGTGTACCATAAGGAAAGTTCTCAGGTAAAAATTTATAGACAAAATCAGAGAGCCAATATCTTGCAGCTCCTCCAATAGCTGCTCCAGCAGATACTATTAAGTAGTTCGTCATATAGAAAAGTCTCCTTTGTGAATAAAAAGTAGGAGTTATTAGCCTTGAATGGGCGGTTCTAGGTGAAATTTTGTTTTGCATTACATTCGCTTTATGGTGAACTCCATCACCGGTTCAAACATAAAAAAATTTTTTGTTTTTTAAGTATGAATTCATCCGATTTTACTAAATTTCACAACTGAAAATTTGATAATATGTAATTAACAAAAGGAGA
>JBBIHP010000080.1:0-14050 GCA_037446915.1 Ignavibacteria bacterium | reverse complement strand
TATGACGGTGTTTTAGCCGTTGGCTGGCTTAATACATCGGACGACACAAAAAGTTTTGCCGGCAACTATGGTTTTAACGTTGATGTTATGTCGCCGGGCACCTCAATACTTTCAACATGGCGCGGAGACACAAACAATAATAATCTGCTCTACAATGTTATAAACGGCTCATCAATGGCATCACCGCTTGTTGCGGGATTAGCAGGGCTCGTATTTTCAAAATTCCCTAATTACACACCACTTCAAATAGCCGAACAAATAAGAATAACAGCCGATAATGTTGACGCTCAAAATCCCGGTTACGAAATGCTATTGGGCAGAGGTAGAATCAATGCATTTAGAGCATTAACAGAAACCGGAAGTCCTTCGGTTCGTGTATCAAATCTTCGATTAACTGAAATTGGAAATGGTAATGGAATTTATCAATCTGGCGAAACAGTTGAAGTAAACGCAGATTTTACAAATTACCTTGCAGCGGCGAACAATCTTAATATTACTCTAACCACCGATGATCCGTGGATAACTATTACTCAGGGTGGATTTAATGTTTCGCTCGGCACTCTTCAAACAGCAAGCAACAAATTCAGATTTTCAATTAAGACCGGCGCACCAATAGATCACACAGTTGTTTTTGTTATGCGGTTTAATTCAATTGGTTATACCGACGTTCAACTGTTTTCAATAAAAATTAATATCCCGCTTGAAACACACACAACAAGTAAAATTCAAATGAGCGTTACAAGTAAAGGTGCTCTTGGTTTTAACGATTACAGCGCTAATAAAGAAGGAATTGGTTTCAGGTTTATGAATGGAAGGAATTTAATGTTTGAAGGTGCATTTATGTATGGAGTCTCTTCAAGCATGGTTATGGATGCCGCAAGAATTAGTGATGAGCAGAGCCGGGATTTTAAAAGAATTGTTCCTATTTCATTTATAAGTCCCGGACCAAATGCTTTTCAGGAAACATATTCAAATTTTGACGACAGCGGAATATCGCCCCGGCTCGGGATTTCAACTCATTTTTATACTTATAGCTTTAACACTCACGAAGACGAGAATTACATAATTATAAGAACAGCGCTTAATAATACAAACCAGCAATCAATTAGTAATTTATTTGCCGGATTTTTTATTGATTGGGATATTCCGGATTCCGATTATGCAAACAACACAACATTATACGACGCAACAGATAATTTTGCTTATGCTTACAACGTAAACACACAAAATGTTTATGTCGGCACAGCGTTAATATCGCATAGCAATTATGGCTATTATCCGATTAAGAACGATACAAATTCCGGAGACGTCCGACTGTTTGACGGCAACGGTTTTACCGATATCGAAAAGTTTATAACGCTCTCGAGCGGTGTTTTTAACACATCACCTTTTGTTAGTGATATTTCTTATGTTGTAAGCGGCGGACCATTTACAATTAATTCCGGCCAAACACAAAATATAGCTTTTACAATTGCAGCGGCTTCAACTCTTGACGAACTTAGAAATGCTATTAGGAGAAGCAGAGCAAAATACTTATCGATACCAACGGGAATAAATGACAGCGCAGAAATAATTCCTTCTGAAATAGTTCTTTATCAGAATTATCCCAACCCGTTTAATCCAAGTACATTCATTAAGTATTCGATTCCTAAAGCAGATTTTGTATCAATAAAATTGTACGATGTTATCGGAAGAGAAGTTGCAACACTGGTTAATGAGTTCAAGCAAGCGGGTACTCATAATTATACATTTTCAATTATGAATTATGCATTACCTTCAGGTGTTTATTTTTATAAACTTTCTGTAGAAAATAAAATTAAAACAGGAAAAATGATTTTGTTGAAATGATAGATGTTTAATTTGAACCGGACGTTAAATAATAAATCGAATTTTCTACAAGCTTCTTAAAAGAAGGATTTTCAAAAGCATTTTTATCGTGTCCCGGCATCAAATAAACAACCTTTGAATTTTTGTATGTGTGTGTCCATCCCAGCAGCTCGCCGCTTTCTCGATAGTCAGTTCTTAAAAGCGGAATAACGTTAGGCAAAACTCTGTAATTGAGATATGTCTCATCATGTATTTTAAAATTCTCCATATTATATGTAACGGGATGATTTTTATCAACCACCTCTATTAAAAAATCCTGATTGTGTTTATAAGTAGAAGTACCGTATTTTTTACCCTCATCTATCCATGGTTGATGAAAATATTTTCCGCCAACAATATTTTCATACTCGCTCCAATCCTGGTGCGAAACAAGCGAGTGATGAAGAAACAAAACACCGATTCCTTTTTCGAAGATACTTAGAAATGATTTTTTCTGTTCATCACTTATTGGTTGATATGTATCGTAGAAGATGATGGCTTTATAGTTACCCATCTTCTCAAGATCGAATAATTGGAAGGCAAAGGGTTTTGAAGTTGTATCATAGGAAAAAGAGTTGAATAGTGAATAAAAATTTTCTTTATCAACTTCTTTTCCTCCCGTAACAATCAAAATATTTTCATGCTGAGAAAACAGATTCGTTGATAACAACAATATGACGAGTAATGTATTTATAAGGGGTTTCATAATAAATTATTCGAAGTTTAGATTTATTTTAATTATTTCCGGTCTGCTTCCAATTCTAACCGGCGGACCCCATCCACCCACGCCGCACGAAACATAATAATGAGTATTTCCTTTCAATTTATAACCCCACGACAGTTCGTAAATCATACCAACAATATAATTGACCGGCCATAACTGTCCGTTGTGCGTATGTCCTGATAATTGCAAATCGATTCCATTTTCCATCGCTTCGTTTAATTGAAATGGTTGATGATCCATCATTATAACAGGAAGGGATTTATCAATGCCTTCAAGAATTTTATTTAACGGCTTGCGGCTGTAATCGGCAAATCTTTTGCTGTCCCGGTCTTCTCTTCCAACAACATAAAAGGAATTATCTATCTTAACATATGAGTCCCTTATCACATGAATGTTGTGTTTGTTAAGATATTCAACGGCATCATTAACGCCACCAATGTATTCGTGGTTACCGGTAATTGCATACACACCGTATTTAGCATTTAGTTCAAGAAGGGCTTCGCCAACGTTATCCAGTAGAACCGGTTTAATGTCTTCATCTATAATATCGCCGGCAAGTAAAATAATATCCGGCTTCTGTTTGTTTATGCGGTCTACAATCCTATAAGCAAAACTTTTTCCGTTGATAGTTCCAAGATGAAGATCGGACGCCATTACAATGTTTAACGATTTCAGGTCCCCGGCTTTTTTATTTATACTGAGATTATATTTTTTTACTGTGATAAGGCGCGTGGTCAAAAATCCACCGGCTACCATTATAAAAACAAACACAGAAACTATCAGCGCAATTAGTCTTCTGGCTTTATCCGGATTTTCTGAAATTATAGAAGGAAAAAACGGGATTATATAATTGATTAAACGGAACAGATCGATTATTATCAAGCACAATAATGCGTAGAACATTATTGCTATCCAGAAAGAACCAATCCACACTAACAAATCACTTACATACCAGACCCAGTAATTTTCTAAAAACCTTCCGGCGATATATGAAATAACTACGAAGATGAAAATCGCTGTAAAAATTAATCTGTAATTATCGGGCACAATCGGGATAACCCGACGGTAGATATAATAGTTAATTATACCGTAAACTGTGAAAACAATTCCGAAGAATATAATTGCTTGTTGTAATTTCATGTAAGTAAAACAATAATTTGTAAATGAATGGTTCAAAATTAGAAATGAAATTTTAGAATGGCTAATGTAAAAAGAGAGCGGATTTCTCCGCCCCCGTTCTGGTCAATTAAAATCCGGTGTTTACGTTTACATCAACCCTATCGTTTACCTTAGATGTGTTCTTAAAGTTATTGAAATTATAACTGAGCGTAATATTAAATACTGGAGCTTCGGGATTGGCGGTTAAGTATAATAGCGTTCCATTACCAGCATCTGTAAATAATTTGAATCGCCCTGTATTGAAAAGATTTTGTGCGGTTGCCGTTACAATTAATTTTTTATCGAGAAGTTCCTGACGCAGCGATAAAGTTAAGTTTACAATCGGATCAATTTCTCCCTGTAGTACTTTCTGCTTTGCAGTATAAAATAGAGAAACCTGGAATCGTGTCTCGGGCGAAAAATAGAGAGTTGAGCGCAATCGGCCAGTCCATACAAATCCATTCTGCTCGTAAGAATTATCTTTAAGTTTTCCTTCGAGATGTGTTCTGTAAAGATTTAATGCCGGGTCTAACCTGAACCACTGTGCAAGTGAAAAACCGGCGGATAATTCCGAACCGAGCGAGTAAGTTTTTGCTATGTTTCCGAACGAGAGGTTTAATCTACCATCGGGACCGACAAGAGCGGTTTGCTGAAAAGTATTTTCCGTGTTTCTATAATATGTCTGTGCAGATAAAAATACTCCACCAATAGTATTCTGATAATTTAATTCGAACGAGTTAATCAATTCCGGTTTAAGATCCGGATTGCCAATTACAAGAGCATAAGAATCCGAATAATTCGGGAAAGGATTTAAAGCACCTTCGAACGGTCTGTTAATTCTTCTGCTGTAACTGAATTGTAATTGCTGTGCCTGATCAATTTTTTTCAAGAGGTTAACCGATGGAAATAGGTGAACCCGATTGTAAGCGTAATCTTTGTTTAATGTTATTTGGTGGAGAAGTCGATCTGTTTGTTCGGCACGTAATCCAAGCTGGTAATCTAACTCAAGCGCTTCAAGACTATTTGAATAAGTTGCGAATGCAGCGTAAACATTATTTCTGAAATCAAATTTGTTTGTATATGTGGGATCGTTAAACCATTGATTTGTATTCCAGTTGAATGTCTTAAAAAGGTAATTGAAATTTCTGAATGCAAGATTAACCTGAACTCCGCTTTCGAATTTTGATCTGTCGTTAAACTTGTAAGAATAATTCAGCTTTATTCTGCCATCATTACGGGTTGTCCGGTTATCGTAATTAATTGTGTTGGGATTTGCTGACCAGTTCTGATGATTAGCATCCGTATTATATTCTTTTGCAGTTTGTAAATAAGGTTGAAATAGATTTGTATAAACCGCTTCAAATGTTAATTCATCTATCTTTGGGTTGAATTGATGATTAAAATAAAGGATGGACTGAAAATAATCCGCGGTAATATCGGACAGTTGTTGGTTGGTTGTAAATTTTGGAGTTCCGGATGATGTGTTTTGTTGATCCGATCCATTAAGCATAAATGTTCCGTTAAATGCAAACCGCCCGATTGAATTTGTAAATGAAATTCCCGTAACAGGACTTATTGCATAATCAATTCCAATTTTTGCATTGAAATTTTTTCTCCTGAAATTCTGGTTAATGTCCGCCCGCTGAAACAATGTTCCGGTAGATGTAGATGTATATCTATCGTAGCCCTGGTAGTTGGTGTTACTGAACAATCTGTAATCAGCGCTTCCGGTTAAACCCCAGTCGCCCGATTTATAATTTAACGTAACATCTCCGTTATATTTGGTTCTTGATCCGATACCGCCATTAACAATTCCAGACATATTATCATAAGCCGAAACTTTGGTAATTATATTTACAATTCCGGCAGCTCCTTCGGCATCGTATTTTGCAGATGGATTTGTAATCAGCTCAATGTTGTCGATTATATTTGCAGGAATTTGTCTAAGCGCATCAGATCCTTGAAGAACGCCCGGTCTTCCGTTTACAAGTACTGTAAAATTTGAACTGCCGCGCAATGTTACATTACCATTTTGATCAACCTGAATTGAAGGGTGATTTTGTAATACATCTAAAGCTGTTCCCCCGGCGGCTGTATTATCCTTGCTAACATTTATTATCCTTTTATCGAGATGATATTCTTCCGTGGGCTTTTCGCCAACCACATTTACCGCATCCATTTTAATTTCTGTTGGATTTATTTTTATTACTCCAAGTGAAACTTCTTTTTTATCCTGAGTAATTGTAATATTTGGAATTATAGTCTTATCATAACCAATAAAACTTACTTTCACATAAAAATTTCCTTCGGGAAGATTTGGTATTAATAACTCCCCGTTTTTACCGGAGGCGCTTCCGGATATAAAAGTAGAATCTTTTGAATTGTGCACTGTAACATTCGCATATTCAATTGGAATATTATTTTTTCCATCCATTATCACCGCTTTAATTATACCTTTTTTAGTATCAATCTTTTCGTCATTTGGTAATAATGGAGAAGCATTAAGACAAGCAACATTCAATAGAAGTAATAAAGCCAGGTTTTTCATTCATTCCCCCATCTAAAGTTTTCAATTTTCACGTTTATATAGACGAACGAATAAACAAAAAAGTTACTAGAAGGAAAAAGTTTTTATTGCTTAGCAATAAACAAAAATGCCGGCTTTATGCCGGCACCCTTGCAATTGTAAAACAACGCTGTTTATTACATTCCTTCGCCAACGTTAATATCAACGCGGTCGTTTGTGCGGGATGTGTTTTTGTAATTATTGAAATTATAACTCAATGATAATCTGAATACTGGCGCTTCGGGACGGAAAGAACCGATCATGTTAAAGTTGGGCCCGATACTGTTAAATCCAAACTTACCAGTGTTAAATAAATTTTGCGCACTGAGTGTTGCAACAAGTTTTTTGTCCAATAATTCCTGTCGAGCAGAAATTGTAAGCATGAAAACAGGATCGATTGTTTGCTGAATATCTACTTGCTTGCCGAAGTAGTTCATCATTAATTGTAAACGTGTTGTTGGAGAAAGAATTACGGTTGTGTTTAATCTGGAGGACCACGAAAATCTTTCGGTAACTCTATCTACTCCCTCAATTGTCCCCGTCATTTTTCTGTTGAATAAATTTACCGAGGGGTCTAATCTTAGCCAGGGAATTAGAGTAATGCTTGTTGAAAGTTCCGCACCCATGACTTCGTTCTTAGCGGCATTCATAAAAGACAAGGTCATATATCCATTTTCATCTAAACGTTGTGTCCGCAAAATTGAATTATCGGATTGACGGTAATATGTCTGTGCAGAGAAGAATAATCCCTTTAGAAAATATTGATAGTTCAATTCAAACGAATTAGTAAGTTCCGGCAATAAACCGGGATTGCCTATAAATGTAACATATGAATTAGAAAAATTCGGGAATGGATTTAATGCCATTTCCTGCGGACGATTTATTCTTCTACTATAACTGAATTGAAGTTGCTGCTGCTGATCAATGCTGGTCGAGATGTTGAGAGTTGGGAATAGATGAAGCTGGTTGTATTGATAATCCTTGCCGGTTGTTTTCTGATCGAGAAGTCGGTCGGTTTGTTCCAATCTTAATCCTAACTGATAATTAAATCCCGAAAAAATGTTTGAATACGTTGCAAATGCAGAATAAATATTGTTGCGGAAATCGAATTGATTGCTGTAAGTTGGATTAATTACCCATCGCTGTGCAGAAATATTAAACTCCCGGCTTTCAATATCCAGATTATTGTAGAAAAAATTTGCCTGTAGTCCTGTTTCGAATTTTGATTCTTTGCTGAAAGTATACGAATAAACAGTTCTGAAACGCCCTTCGTTTCTTTTCGTATTGTTTGTTAATTCATCAAGATTCGATTGATTAATAATTTGCTGGAATGACCCATCGGTAATGTATTCTGTAGTTCTTTGTGTTGAGGGCAGAGAAACATTTGTATAGTTTAACTCTACGGTAAGCTCATCTACTTTTGGTGTAAACTGTTGACTGAAGAATAAAATGGAATTGAAGTATCTTACAGCGTAATTATTTCTATCATCTCCAAGATTATAAAGGGGCAAAGACGGATTTAATGGATCCATATTACTGAATTTGAAAATAGAACTTCTGTTAATATTTACATCGCCATATGAATTGCTAAAACTAATAGAACTCTTGTTGCTAAGCGAATAATCAACAGATGCTTTTGCTGTGTAGTTTTCTCTAATAAAATTTCCATTTACATCGGTGTTAAGATAAGCCGCGCCGTTTTGTGTAAAAGAGGTTCTATCGAATAACTGGTTCATATAATTAGTATTCTTTCTGTAGTCAAAACTTCCGGATATATTGTAATCGCCGCTTTTATAATTGAGCGTAAAATCTCCGTTGTATTTTGTTCTTGATCCCAATCCGGCATTTATAATCCCGTTCATATTATCTCTGTCTTGCTGTTTCATTACGATGTTTATTATTCCGGCAGATCCCTCGGAATCATACTTTGCCGATGGGTTGGTAATTAATTCAATGCTTTCCACAAGGTTAGCAGGAATTTGTCTTAATGCATCTCCCCCCTGGATTGGATATGGTCTGCCGTTTACTTGAATTGTAAAGTTTGAACTGCCGCGCAAGGAAACATTTCCATCCTGATCAACTTGAACCGAGGGTTGATTTTGTAATACATCAAGCGCGGTTCCGCCGGATGCATTTATATTCTGACTTACGTTAATTACTTTTTTATCAAGCCGTAATTCTTCGGATGCCTTTTCACCAACAACACTTACTTCGCTTAACTCAACATCGGTATAAAATAATTTTATTACTCCTAGAGACGATTCATATTTCTCTTTTTCAATTTTAATGCCCGAGATAACCCGGTTTTCATATCCTATGTAGGATACTTTTACATAATAATTGCCTTCCGGCAAGTTCGAAAAAACTAAGTCGCCATTATTTCCGGTAACCGTTCCACCAATAAATGTTGAGTCCTTTGCGTTATGAAGAGTTACATTTGCATATTCAATCGGTTCGTTGGTTTTGCCATCCAATATCTTTGCTTTGATGGTTCCTTTTTTGGTTGTTGCGTCGTTATTTGGGGCGGCTATGATGGATATTGAAAAAAGAAGTGCAAGAAAAAGAGCATTTATGTAGTGATTTCGCATTATTTACCTTTCTAAGTGATATTATTTCGTATATAGACAAGACGTCTTATTTGCTCAAAAAGTTCCTTTATCAAATAATTTATTTAGCTTACCGCTAAATTTTTCCAGAAGAGGGTTTGATTAGAAAAGCGAGGGAATTAAAAACTCCATTCAACCATAATTAATTCTTTTTATAGTCGAATGGAGTTCTTTTGTTTAATGATTAATTATTGCTTGAACTTTATTTTTCCGTTTACAATTGTATATAAAACTTTAGTGTTCAGTATTTCATCGTCAGAACAAGTCAGCAAATTATTTGAAAGCACTGTTATATCGCCCAGCAGTCCGGTTTTTAACTTTCCTTTAATGTTCTCTTCAAAAGAAACATAAGCCCCGTTTACAGTATAAGATTTTAGAGCTTCCATGCGGGTCATTTTTTGTTCCGGATAAAAAACCGATCCATCTGCCAGTTTTCTTGTAACCGCAGAGTAAAAACATTTTATCGGGTCAACATCTTCAACGGGTGCATCTGTTCCATTACAAATAATTGCCCCGCTATTAATTAATTTTTTCCAGACATAAGCGCCTTCTTCTGCGCGGGCATCGCCAATTCTTTCCGGAACAAATGTGGCATCTGACGTGCAGTGAACGCTCTGCATTGCGGCAACAACGCCTAATTTTGCAAAGCGCGGAATATCCGGTGCAGAAATATGTTGTGCGTGTTCGATGCACCAGCGCAAATCTTTTTTATCAGGATTCTTTTTGAACACTTCCTCGTAAATATTTAGCACTTCTCTATTTCCTCTATCACCAATTGCATGTATTCTCATCTGGAAACCATTTGCAATTGCAAGCTCAGAAATTTTCTTAAGCGTTTCAATAGGTGTAACATTAGAGCCAGAATGTGTCTGTAAATCTGAGTATGTTTCAATCATCCAGGCACCTCTTGAACCGAGCGCTCCATCAATGTATTGTTTGATAGAACGAACTGTCAAAAAATTGTTGGCATATCCAATCAGTTTATAATTGTTTAATTTTTCTTTCATTTTATCGTAAGTATCGCCAATCATAACATTTAAACGAACTGAAAGTTTGTTTGAATCGGCTTGTTGTTTGATTATGTCGATCAATTCGAATGTTTCGCCGGCATCGTGGAAAGAAGTAATTCCCTTCTTAACGCATTCTTCAGAAGCGAGCCTTATTTGATTAATATAATCCCGGCGGATTTCTTCAGGCTTGCGGTTATTAAAAAACTCTTCGTAATACTTTGCAATTAAATTTTCCGCATTTTCTTCGAATACACCGATCGGATTTCCTACAGAGTCGCGTACAATTGTTCCGCCATCTGCATCTATTGTGGATTTTGAAACACCGGCAAGTTTCATTGCATATTCATTTACAAATATTGCGTGTCCGCTTGCGTGAGATAGCATAACGGGATTGTTTCTTGAAGCTTTGCTTAATTCATTATGAACCGGATACCCGTTTACATTCGGGTTTGGTAACGGATCAAATTTTTCCTGATGCCATCCTCTTCCAAGCACCCAATCTCCCGGTCGTGAAGTTTCGCAAGCCTTGGCAACCATTGCAACTACTTCGTCCCAGTTCTTTGCTTCGCGCAAATCTAAAATCTGCTTCGATTTTCCGAGTCCAAGAAAGTGAGCGTGACTTTCTATGAAGCCGGGCATCACGAATTTGCCCTTTAAGTCAATTACTTCGGTTAAATCACCAATGTATGATTCAGCCTCTTCATTTGAACCAACAAATAAAATAATACCATCTTTAATTGCTACGGCTTCCGCAGAAGGATTCGATTCATCCAGCGTAGCAACAACTCCATTTGTTAAAACCAGATCGGCTGCTTCTTTCACTTCTTTTCCTCCACAACTTTGAATTAATATTGATAGTGCAATAATTAACAAACTGGTCCGGACAAGATTTTTCAATTTCATTTTAATCCCCTTAATGATATTTGTTAATACCTTACCTCAACAGCAATTTCAAAAACATAATCGTCTTTGCCGGTTGTAAAGTTTCTTTTAACTCTATCGTAATCAATAATTATTTTACTATCACCCAAAAAATAATAGGCAAAACCTAATATGTATCGCTCGGATATCGATTTAAAAATTCCGGAATCGGAAGTAAATTTATCATATCTCCCGATTAAATTGAAAGGTGTTTTAGGAATATTAAAATCAGCAAAAATGGAGTAACCGTTATTAGAAGGCGGTTTACCGTATGAATTGAGCTGACCTCCATCCTCAAATCCGGTTCCGCTATAATATGTTCCTGTTAGATCGATTATTCTGCTTTCATAAGATAAAATTCCGGCAAGGGTTTTATACTCCGGCGATGAACCAACATTTCCTTTTCCATAAGCACCGACAAAGCTGAATTGAAGCCCCGGAATTATTTCGGGAACCGGGCGGAGCGATAATCTCCCATCGACCATTTTATTTTCGTTCTTCTCAATAGCGTGATACCCGCCACCGTTATAAATTCCGATTGCAAAGCTTCCATATTTACCGGGAAAACTTCTGCTAACATTTTTTTGATAATCCTCATCAAGCTCGCCGCCAAGCAGAGTTACAAAACTTAAGCCGTAATCGGCAGAGCTTAAAATTCCACTTCTTTCAAGAAACATTGTTCCCTGAACGCGGTAGCGGTTTATCGATTGTTCAAAATCGATCCACGGACGGCTGACCATTCCAAATTCTACATATGGTTTGTAAAATAAACTTCCGCCGCTAAACTGATACCTTAAAAACCCGTACTTCAAACGTATTTCTATATCGCCCTCTCCATCGCCTTCGCGGTCAACATTTACATCCTGTGTAATTCTTGCAGAAAAGTGTTCGTTAAATCTTTTGTTGAATGTTATATATCCTCTCTTAAGAAGGAATTCATTATCCGATATGCCCCTTACTCTTCCGCTTTGATATGATAGAAACCATTGACCCGAAAATGAAATGTCGTTTAATAATGATTTTACAAATGATTTTATTTCACCGTCCTCGGTTTGTGCGTTAAAGGGTTCAACGGATAAAGTTAAGAGAGCGATTATAAGAGGAAAGATTTTTTTTGTTTTCATTCACTCACGTATTTTATTTTCTATTTACCAGAATTACACCACCGATTATAATTAATCCGCTAACAAAAGTTAAGAAACTTATTTGTTCATTTAAAAGTATCCACGCAGCAAAGACAGTTACAAACGGCTCGATATATAAAAACGTACCGACTTTGGTTGCTTGCATTTCGCTAAGCGCCTGAGCCCACAATACATAAGCAATTCCGGAACAAAAAATTCCAAGAAAGAGAATTGATATCCAGCCAGTTAGTGAAAGAGAAATAACAGAAGAGATGTTCTCGCCGGTTATAGTAAACGGTATCAAGTATAAAGACATCATTACAAACAGGAATAGTATCGTCATTAAAGGCGGGTAATTAATGGTTATCTTTTTTCCTACAAGCGAGTATACTGCCCACGTAAATGAACTTAACAACACAAGTAAATCACCCTGATTAGAAATCAAATCGATCGAGGAAATGTCCCCTTTACTTACAAGAAGCAGCAATCCCGAAAATGAAATTGCAATTCCGGTTATTTGAAGCGGCGAAATGCTTTCTTTGAAAAAAATTAATGCAAGAAGAACAATAAAAACAGGAGTGATGCCGATTATCCAGCCAGTGTTAGAAGCCGACGTGTATTGTAATCCCGTTACCTGAATCCAGAGATGAAGTGAGGCAATTCCGGAAAGCAGAAAAATCCATTTGTGATCTTTAATGTTAATTGCAAAACTTTTTTTCTGATGGATCGCAATAATGGATAATAACCCGATTCCTAAAATTTGTCTTAACAGGATAATGGCAAGCGGCTTAATCTCTTCTAGGGCATGTTTTGTTGCTATAAACGAACCCCCCCAAAACACAACGGCAATAAGAGGTTTCCAGTATGGATGAATCCGCGATTTACTTTCTGACATTTATAAAAGTTTTTCTCTATTGTATATCAAAAGTTAACCATTTCTTCGTTATTGTTTCAAAAGAGGGAAGCTTAGCGGATGGATTAAGGAGTTATATTACCGGAGAGGATTACAATTTTTAAGTTGCATTCTGAACCGAAATAAAATTATCTTTGAGCAGATTCATTAATAGAATTAATTGCTTATCTATTTAGCCGGGAATTAAATGAGCGTTGAAGTAAAAAAGGTTGTAACCAAATCCGATCTTAAGAAGTTTATAAAATTTCCTTTCAAACATTATTCGGGAAATAAATATTGGGTTCCTCCTCTCTTAATGGATGAATATAAAAACCTGGATACAACTAAAAATCCTGCACTGGAATTTTGCGAAGCTCAATACTGGCTTGCTTATAAAAACAACGAACTGGCTGGACGAATTGCATGCATAATTAATAATCGCTATAATGAAAAAGTCGGCAAAAAGATTGCACGCTTTGGATATATTGAATTTATTGATGACGAGGAAGTTTCCAAGAAATTGTTAGCTGTAGTTGAAAACTGGGCAAAGGAAAAAGGATGCGAGTCTATACATGGTCCGCTCGGATTTACAGACATGGATCCGGAAGGAATGTTGATAGAGGGATTTGAAGAAATACCTACAATAGCAACAATCTATAACTATCCTTATTACTCTGTTCATATAGAGAAATACGACTACAAAAAAGATATTGACTGGCTTGAATACGAACTTGTTCCCCCAAAAGATATTCCAGAAAAAGTAGAGCGGATTGCAAAAGCAGTTTTCGAAAGATATAATCTGAAAATGCTTGAAGTAAAAAAAGCAAAAGATCTTCTTCCGTATGCGCATGAAATTTTTCATGTATTGAACAAAGCTTACGAAAATATCTACGGATTCGTTCCGCTCTCGGAAAAACAGATCGATTTATATGTTAAACAGTATTTTGGATTTATAAAGCCCGGTTTCGTTCCTGTTGTGTTAAACGAAAAGAATGAAGTGGTTGCTTTTGGAATTACTATGCCTTCATTATCTAAAGCATTCCAGAAAGCAAAAGGAAAATTATTTCCGTTCGGAATTATTTACATATTAAAAGCACTTAAGAAGAATGATCGCGTTGATCTTTATCTAACAGGTGTTCGTCCGGACTACCAGGATAAAGGCGTAAATGCTTTAATGATGTAT
>JBBIHP010000079.1:0-14292 GCA_037446915.1 Ignavibacteria bacterium | reverse complement strand
GGAACATCTATTGCGGGAAAATTATCGGCAATAAAGAATGCAACCTTTTTAGAAGATTGCTGAGAATAAATAATTGTCGATAAAATTAAAAAGAGTAATAAAATTTTCTTTGCAGATATCATAGTATTTGTAATGTTAATTAACCGGTTTAAAAAAATCAATTAATTATAAAGAAACAGAGCATTTGCCGGGATCGGTTTTTTTATGAAGCCGGGACCTTCATATTCAACACGTAAATCTTGTGAGCCGCTTTTTTCAAAATAAAAAATCTTGAATGGATGTTTCCCTTGCTCAAGATTTATTTTGCCGAAGAGTTCCTTGCTCGAATGCAAGCCGTCATTATCAATAAGCAACTGATTATCAATAAATAATTTGCTTCCGTCATCTGACGTTAGATAGAAAGTATAATCGCCCGATTTTTCAATTTTTATAAAACCATAGATGTCTGCACCATATAAATCTTCTCGCGGTTCTATTGATCTTAAACCAAGCTTATTTATTCTACCTTTTTTATCAGGTATCAATTCCCAAAACTTTGGTAGAACATCCCAATCACCTTCGTAATAGTTGAAGTGCAATCCATTTACTTCAGGATCAATAAAACTGATCTGCAATGTTGCAGTGGGACTACTTTTTTCATTTGCAAGTATCGTCTTCGATTTCAATAGTACAGAAGATGAAAATGTTAACGGTCCACTATAAACATGCGAATTAATATCCGGCTCCGAACCATCAACGGTATAATAAATTTTTGCAGAATTAATTTTGGGATTAAGAAATACTTTTTCGTTCGTATTCAGAACAAGTTCATCAGCTTCATTAGTCGGCGGCGGCACTCTGAAATTAAAACCTTTCTTTGTAAGGAAATCATAATGAGTGGACATTCTACCTAAGAAATCGTCGAGGTTTTTAGATTTTGCCGGCGTCCATACAACTTCGCTTAATGCACATAGACGCGGTAATAACATATATTCAATGTGATCTGTAGTTTTAATTTGCTCGGTCCACAAATTTGCCTGTGCACCCATTATATATTTTGCTTCTTCCTCATTTAATTGAGCCGGCACCGGTTCAAACGAATAAACTTTTTCTAATGATGTATAACCTCCAAATGCCTTCGGTTCTCCACTTAGTCCCTGGTAATGATCGAAATAGCAGTGTGTTCCCGGGGACATAACAACATTATGTTTCAATTGTGCTGCAGCAATACCTCCTTCAGTTCCGCGCCAGCTCATTACAGCGGCATTTGGTGCAAGCCCTCCTTCAAGAATTTCATCCCAGCCGATAATTTTTTTCCCTTTGCTGTTTAGAAATTTTTCAATACGCTGAATAAAATAACTTTGAAGTTCGTGTTCATTGTTAAGTTTTTCGGATTTAATTCTCGCCTGGCACAACTCACATTTTTCCCATCGTGTTTTGGGTACTTCGTCGCCTCCTATATGAATAATCTCACCCGGAAATAATTCAATAACTTCGGTTAAAATATTTTTAAGAAATTCGAACGTTTTATCTTTCCCGGCACAAAAGACATCATCATAAACTCCCCATATAGTTCCTACTTCAAATGGTCCTCCAGTACAAGAATATTCCGGATAAGCCGCAAGAGCGGCAAGTGCGTGTCCCGGCATTTCAATTTCGGGAACAACAGTTATGTATTTAGATTTTGCATACTCAACTACTTCACGTATTTGTTCCTGGGTATAAAAACCACCAAGCGGTTTTCCATCGCCCATGGTTTCTTTTCTGATAGAACCAACCTGAGTGAGCTTGGGATATTTTTTGATTTCAATTCGCCATCCCTGATCCTCAGTTAAATGCCAGTGGAAAGTGTTAATCTTATACGTAGCGAGAATATCAATATATTTTTTAACGAACTCCACAGGAAAAAAGTGACGGCAAACGTCAAGGTGAACTCCGCGCCATTTGAAGCGAGGGTAATCTTCAATTAATCCGCACTGTAACAAAATCTCATCCGATTTATTAAGCGGGAACATCTGAATCATAGTTTGTATTCCGTAAAATAACCCGGCACCGGTTTTCGCTTTTATTGAAATGTTGTTCGGTGCTATTGATAATTGATACCCTTCTTCATTGTTTATAGCGGGATCGAGAATTAATTTAATTGAATTTATCCCACTTCCGGCAGAAACTATTTTAGAACCAATTACTTCGGAAATTGAATTACCAAGCAATTCTGCTAATTGATTAAGCTCTTTGTTCTGTGGAGATATTAAAATGGATGTTCTACTGTTAATACTAAAATTTCCTTCGGTACTTGAATATGAAACGGGTTTAGGAATAATAGGAAGAGTCTGTAAAATAATTTCTGAAGGGAAAGTAACTAATAAAACAAGTGTAAAAATAATTGATGTGATTTTTTGTTTCATCGGGTTCTCGGATTTTTATTGGTTGCCAATTTTGTTAAAGCGTGAATACATTTTTATGACAGTATAAGTTACCGCTGCTAATAATATTATTAGATAAATCCACATTGTATTTCCAAGGTCGAATGTCCGGTTCATGTTTGCAATATAAACTTCCCTGAAAACCAATAATATATATGTGATTGTAAGAGTCCCAAACCAGTAGATAAAATTCTTAATTGAATTAATTGATTCCTCTTTCCTGGCCGGATCTAACCAGTATTTTTTATTTGGAAGGTTAATCATTTTTTCAGGAATCCTGTTAAGAAATAAATTAATTACATAAAACATTACAGCAATTGAAAGCATAATCAAATAATAGGTTAGGAAGTAGGTACTTTTGTTCATCCAGCCATCTGCGCTTCCGCTTGCATTAAAATGGGAAGCAATTTCTTCGGGCATTCTGTAATAATAAAATGCTGGTATTACAAGTGAAATGATTACAACAAAATAATAGATCAGCAATGGATATTTTGAGTTGTTCATAACAACCGGAATATTTGTAACTAAAAATCAGGAAAAAATAATTTATACAAAAGAGCCGGCAAAATTAATCGACACTTTTTTATTAATGGGTCTTATCGAGATCAACTCCAAATTGTGAAAGATGATGTGTAAAGTGTTTTTTGTGAAATATTTCCCACTCGGTTTTGTTTAGCTCTCCAAATGTCGGATTAGTTATTAAAACATCCGGATTATTTTCAAAGAATTTATAAAAGTCTTCAATTTCTATTTTTAAGCTGTCAATTGCATCTTTGTAGTTATTAAATTGAAGCGGTAAGAGTCCTTCGCCAATTATAGGATTAATAAAATATTTCGGAAGCGGACGTTCGCTTAATAGAAATCTTTTCAAGGTCGGAATTTTTTCGTGTGGATTTAAACACTCTACTTTTATTTTGTTATTACTAACTTTTACAGTAAGTAATAAATGTTCAACCATGTGCTGAGGAGTCATAATTCCCCATAGTGGTTTTGTTTCGGGAGATAATTTTTCTGCGCCTAATAAAAAACGATTAAAATTCTTATCCAAAGTTACCCTTTCCGTTATTCACGATTACAACCTAATTATTGATAAGGAATATAACAAACAGGATTAGTCCGGCCGGTTCTTTTTTATTCAATTTTCGTATTGAATAACAACTTTTTTCTTGAAGGAAAATTTAATTATGTTTATCATAACGCAAGAGTATTTTAATAAAAACACTTTCTGGGTTACTTAAAAAGTATCGGAAGAAAATATGGGCACACAGCAAATATTATTGATACTGGTAGGTGTTATTGTGGTGGGATTAATGGTTGTAACCGGTTCTTCTGTTGTAAAGACTTATTATGAAACAACAAATAGAGATCAGTTAATCAGCACATTAAATGATTTAGCACTCTTGGCTCAGCAACATTATAAAAAACCTTTTGAACAAGGCGGCGGAGGAGGTGTATATACAAGGTTTGCAATCCCGCGACAATTAAGGACAACTACAGCAGGAAATTTCAGCGCTTCTGTTAGAGCTGCAAGAGTTGATTTTACAGCAACCGGAAAAGAGATTGGAAGAAATGGTAGAACCGTTGTAAGAGTAACTGCAAGAGCAGACAGAAACGGTATAAGATTTACAATAACAAATTAGCTTAAGTGAACGTGGAAAACGAAAACACAAATTATGTTAAATACCTTATAGAACTTTCTCAATCAGGCAGAAAGAATGCTTTCTTCGATCTATGTGAAATAAATTTAAGGAACGTTTTTACGGTTGCTTACCGGCTCTATCCTGATTACGAAAAAGCTCAGCAGATAACTCTAAAAACTTTTCATATTGCCTGGGAAAACATAAAATCATTCGATTCAAAAAAATCGTATATACTCTGGCTGAAAAGTGTTGCAATTAAAGCCGCAATTAAAGAACTCTCAAAATCGGGCACATCATTAAGTCCCTTAAAAGGAAAGACCATTTATGCACACGAACACGAGAGAATTGAAAATCTTATAATTAATCTTCCAAACGAAGACCGGATTATCTTTGTGCTTCACGATTTAGAAGGATATGATTACGACGAAATGAAAAGTTTTTTAGAAGAACTTACACCTGATGAGATTAAATCGAAATTAATTGATATACGAGAACGACTAATGAGAGACCTGAGCTTATGAATTGCGAAGAGATTAAAATAAGCTTGCACGATTTTGTTGATGAATTGCTGGATGATAATCGTAAAAAAGAAATTGAAGCGCACCTAAAAACATGCAATAACTGTTTTGCCGAATACAAAAAGGTAAAAAAGTTTTTTGATAAGTTGAAAGATATGCCTTATACTATTGAGGCTCCGTCAAATTTAGTTGAAGTACTTTCCGATGAACTTCTTAAGAAAGCTGTTGCCGAGCAACAGGAAGAGCGGACAAAACTAAAAGTTAAGATAAACAAGCTTAAGCGCGAACAGATTAAACAGGAGAAGTTACTTAAAAATTCCCGCGGTGCATTTAGAAAAAGCCGTGTTACTAAATCAATTTTTACAACAAAAATATCGGCTCCCATTGTACCAAGATTCGGACTGGATGCAAAGAAAACTATTTTAACTTTGCTGCCACTTGTACTGTTCGCAGTCGGATATTTTGTTTACGACTTCTCGCTTATTAATTCTCCGTGGAAAGTTAGAACAATAATAGGTAATGTCCTGATAAACGGGCAAATTAGAGCAACTGAACGATGGGAAGAAAACGAAAGTCTGGTTACCGATAATTTTTCCAAAGCAGTTGTTAATGTTCCAAAGACCGGTAGAATTGAAGTTGATGAAAATTCATTTTTGATTCTGCTTAAAGCAAAAGATAATGGGAATAGAATTAAATTTTTAAACGGCTCAATAAGAGTAATTAACAGCAATTTGCTGCCAGCTCTTATAATTGAGGTTGACAATTCCCTGATATATGATAGAGGCGGAACGTTTGAAATAACGACAGATGATAATTCATATACATACGCTAAAGTAGAATATGGGTATTTAGAGATAGAACAAAAGGGAAGAAAGTTTTTTGTTGACGAGGGTTATACCTGTGAAATCCGTCCTAATACACACCCCGGGGTTCCTTATAGGGTTGATGCTCCGGATGAATTGAAAAGTGAAATAAGAAAACTGGATTACGAAGGTGGAGGGGACGAATCAGTTCAGAAAATAATTTCTATGGCAACCGAAAGCGATATGCTTACATTATTGGGATTAATCCCGAAATCGTCTGAATCATATAGGTCCGTTCTTTTCAATAAAATTTCTGCTTATTATCCGCCTCCCCAAGGAGTTACCTTAGCAGGAATAGTTAAACTTGATCCGGACATGCTTGAAACATGGTGGTTCGAGATAGAGTGGCAAATCTGATTTTAAATTTTGTCTATGCTTAACAAAGAATGGTCTTCTTCAATATTCTCAATCTCTTCTCTCAAACGCGGTAAAACATTTAGAACTAATAATCCAATTGGCCCGGAAACAAATCCGATTAAAAACCAATTCTTAGTAAAACGTTCCTGTTTTTTTGCTGCATAAGAACACAGCGATCCGAAAATTAATCCGGATATTGCCAGCCATAAACCAATCATTATTACTCCCTTTTTTTGAGAACAATATTAATCTATTTAAATGAAAGCAAGGTTAAGAAATTGTTAAGTAATTAATAAGAAATTGTTAAGTAGAAAAAGAGAGAATAGATTTACAACGTTAGAGAAAATGCATAGAAATTTATTCCCGCATGAATTTAATAAGGATTTATAAGTAGTGTCAAATAGAATGGATAGAAAAATTTTTGGATTTTTATTCTTGCATATGTTAAAGATATTTACGGCGTCACTGCGGGAGATCTCTTTCGGGAGAAGGGATGATTGTGGTGAAGTTAATTCACAAGAAAGGGTTAATAACCGCAATCTCCGTAAAATATACGGAGGCCGCAGTGACATTATAATAACAGCAATCCAAATTGAAGCATCTTTATCACCCAATCCGGAATTCCGATTAACTGACCCAGACTTTTTACTTTATACCACCAGCAATCATCATAATTCTTCCGAAGAATACCCATTAACATTTCTTTATTCTTTTTATAAGCAATCAGCTGATTTTTACTTAAACCGCTTGCTAACTCTTCTTTTGTAAAATATTCGTAATGGAATTCATCACTCAAAACAAATTTCATTTTATCAAGTGTATAAAAGTCGCTTGTTAATATTGTTTTTAATTCCAGAAAAGATCTCTTCCGAAGGGTATCATTTTCTTTGCTTACAATAATCTGTTTAAGTGAATCGTTAAAAGGGATTTTTTTTGTTGTGTCGCTTATTGATTTAACAGACTGGGCGTAAACTGAGGATATTAGAAAAAGAATTATTAACGATAAATATTTCACAAACGATGTGTTTTAGTGTTTTCATTATACTTTGAATTGCTGGATCAGTTCCTTTAGGTGGAAAAATAATTTCAGTCCCGAAAGAATTAATTCTTCCAGGACTGATTTGGAAAGATTATTTCTTCGAATCGATTTGTTTTAGTAACTCATCGCAAGCAGCTTTCAATTGTTCATCAACACCTTTAGAAATCCAGTTGACTGAATTTTCTAATATGATATCCGGAACAGCCGGACCGAGTTCCTGATTCTTATCGGTTGCTTTAGTAAACCATCCTCTAAAAGGTAAACGGACAAACGAACCATCAATCAATCCTTTACCACCGGTTGAAATTACAGAACCATTGGTTGGATAGCCAACAAGCTTACCAATACCAAGAGTTTTGTAAGCATGCGAGAATATTTCTGCATTGGAATAACTTCCTTCATTACAGAGCGCAATAGAAGGTTTGGTCCATGCAGCAAATACAAGCCGTTCGCCTAACGGATAGTATTCGCGATATTTTAATTTATCCTTTTCAAGATCATTGCTTGCGCCACGCGGAATTGTATAAGCGTGCTGTTTGTAATTTAATACAGTCATCAGATAATCTGTTGTTGATCCGCCGCCATTGTAACGGACATCAATTAGTAAACCGTCTTTGCCGTAACCGGCAGCAGTTAATTCTCTTTCAAATACTTCGAAACTCGGAAAATCCATTCCCTGAATGTGTATATATCCTAATCTTCCGTTCGAGTATTTATCAACAAGCTTCTTCCTTTCAGCAACCCACTCAGAATACATCAACTGCCGTAGCGCTGCAGTTGGACGAATTACAACTTCTCTTTCTTTTCCATCTTTACCTTTTACAATCAGTAAAACTTTTTCATCTGCTTTTGTATTCAGCATCTCGTAGAAATTATTTTCAGGATTAAATGTTGATCCATCAACAGCAGTGATAACATCATCAACAAAGAGTTTGCTTGTGGATTTATCTGCCGGTGAATCCGGAATTACACGCAATACTTTCATTCCATCGCTTGTTGGAGTTAATTCAACACCAAGTAATCCCGTTGCATCTCTTTGTGTTTCTCCGCGCTCCTGTGAAGTAAATCCCATATGGCTTGCATTTAATTCCCCGAGCATATTATTGAACATATCTCGCAAATCGTTATTAGTTGAAGCCATCAAACATAAGTCGCGGTATTTTTTATGTAATGCATTCCAATCGTTCCCATGATATTGCGGATCGTAGAATCCATCGCGGATAGCTCTCCATGCTTCTTCAAATATCTGTTTTCGTTCAGCAGGATAATCAATTTTCATTTTTGCAGAATACGGAAGAGCTTCCGGCTTATCTGCTTTGATATCATGCCGTGTAATAGAACCGCCCATTTTCATGTAATATAAATACTTACCTTCTTTATCAATACTAACATTCATCGGATTGGAACCGCCTTTGGTAAGTTCTTTAAGATCCTTCCCATCCCACTTAATACTGTAAAGATCTCTTCCTTTGGCTGTGCTGCTTTGTGCTGTATAGAAAAATGTTTCGCCGTCTTTAGAAATTATCAGATTACCTTCATTACCGGGGAAGTTTGTAACCTGAATAATGCGTTCGTGAATTTTATCGAAATCAATTTTGATCGGTTTTACTTTTGGTTCATCCTTTTTAGCTTTATCATCTTTAGATTTATCATCGGCAGGTTTTGGTGCAGCAGGTTTATCTGCAACAGGTTCTTTTTCATCCCAATCCTGTTTTGTTTTTTCCCAATCCTCTTTCTTTAACCATACAGACCAGATATCTGTGCTTCTGTTATTTCTTTCAGAAGTGAAACCGAGTTTTGATCCATCTGCACTCCAGAACGGATTTCCGTCTGAACGCGGATGCATTGTTACATTAACCGGTTTAATTGAATTATCAGCGGCGTGAATAAATACTTCCTGATTGAAATAGAGATCGTCTTGAGAGTAGGCGAGCCATTTATCATCCGGACTCCAGGTTACATTTTGAGGTGCATTCCATCCTTTGTGTAGAATTTTTTCGTTGCTCATTTTCCCGTCGTTCGCAATATCGGCAACAACAAATTCTTTTACGTCCTTACCTCGTATGTAAGCAATTTTCTTTCCGTCATTTGATATTGATGGGGATGTTTCATCGCCATCGGTATTTGTTAGTCTTACAATACTATGTTTTAGTGATTTGAAAATGTTTGGTTGTTTTGAGTCGGCTGATTTAAGCAGATAGAATTCGTAATTATTATCTTCACGGTCGGATGCAAATATTAAAGTTGTATCGCTAAGCCATGCAAAGTCGGTATCGCGGTATGGTGAATCTGATACATTAATACTTCTCGATTTATCCTTATCGGCTTCTTTAATAAAAATTTCTCCGCGGATAGAAAATGCTAACAACTTTCCATTTTGAGATACTTCATAAGCAGTAGCGCTATTGTTAAAAGTTTTTATTTCAACGGGATCGAAACGGTCGTCTGCACTTATGAATACATCAACTTTCTTTGCGCCGCCGCCGGATGTTTTCATTAAGAAAATATTTTTTTCCTGTTCATAAACAATTGAGGTTCCATCAGAAGAAAGTGAGAAGTAGCGGATTGAATGACCTTTCACATTTGTTAATTGTTCTGGCTTGCCAATCATCTTTCCGTTATCATCAATTTTCACACGGTAAATATTATAATTGCCGCTGATAGAGCTCATGAAATAAATTGTTCTGTTGTCGCTCCACTGGGGCATTATATCGTTAGTTTCGTTAGTGATAAGCTTGGAGTATGTTTTTGATTTTGTATCGTATAGCCAGATGTCGCGGTTAGATGGACCTTTGTAATCCTCACGGAAGACGGGATTGATATCACCGCGAACAAATGCGAGGAATCTTCCATCAGGTGAATAAGCCGGATCGAAACCGACTGCATCCAGAACCCGCATTTCAGTTCCGCCGCTTGAAGAGATTGAATACACTTCTTGAGGTCGTTCAATCTGATTGAACTCGCGTGGCGTGGAAAAAATTATATTGCCGTCATTAGTCCAGCTTGAAATGTTATCCGGTGCAGAATGGAAAGTTAAACGCTTCGGCATTCCGCCATCGGTTGGCATTACAAACAGATCGTTGTTGCCGTAACGGTTGCCGGAGAATGCAATCCATTTGCCGTCGTATGAGAATTTAGGATTAGCTTCGTAAGCTTCGTGGATTGTTAAACGTGTTGCTTTTCCTCCGGTTGAAGGAACGGTCCATATATCACCCTGGTAAGAGAAGGCGATTTTGGATCCGTCGTTGTTCAATGTTGGAAATCGTAAGAGTAAATCTTCCTGTGCTTGTAATAGTGTAAATGCAAAAAGGAATAATGGAATGATGGAATATTGGAAAATTGAAAATGGTCGCCTCATCGTGACCCCCTTAGTTAATAATGTTGGGCAAAAATATAATTAATAGATGAGAGGGGCAAAGGTGTAATTTGTGGTTGAAAAAATTTTATACGTTTTTTCTCTTGATTTAAGTAAGAATGTTGAACCTTAGGTCTTTCGCTTCGCTCAGGATGACTCTTCGAATTATTTCACATACTTTGCAATAAACTCTTCAACCTCAGGTAGTCCACCCTGATAAATTAAATAACCGTTGCTCGGTTCCCGTTCTGTTATTTCACCGGCAATTGGTGTAAGCATTATATCTTTCAATTTTTGCGGATCGTTGGTTTGACCCAATGCCCAGCAGAGTTTCATGTATGCAACTTCTGGCAGCATGTTAGCTGCGGGTATTACACCAAGCTCCATCATATCACGTCCGGTATCGTAAACATACATCTGAACAAATCCCCAGAGAGTCTGCACCGTCATGTAGATAGCAATTCCTTTTTCGTGCGCACGTTTAAGCGACGGATACAAAGGTTTGTTAACATGACCCAGCCCGGTTCCGGCAATAACAATTCCTTTGTAATCGTTATCGATGAGTGAATCGATTATGTCCGGCATCATGTTGGGATAATAATAAACAATGCTTACTTTCTCTTCGAACGAAGTGTTGATCTTTACATTGCGGTCTTTGCGTCTTCGTTTGTAATCCTGACGCAGCGGAGTAATTTCCTCCCGGCTTACTTTAGCAATCGGAATATCGCCTATTGTTCGAAACGTTGAGCGGTAACTCGAATGCATTTTGCGGACGCGAGTACCACGGTGGAGTAATCCGTAATAATCAGATGTAGGACCAAACATACAAACCATTACTTCTGCAATATCGCTTTCTGCCGCAGTCTTGACGCTGTGCATAAGATTAAGCGCAGCATCGGATGATGGACGGTCGCTCGATCTTTGCGAGCCAACCATTACAATCGGAACAGGTGAATCCTGTACCATAAACGATAACACTGCTGCGGTGTGATGCATTGTATCTGTACCATGACCTATAACAATTCCATCGATTCCTTTTTCAATTTCACGACCAATAGCTTGAGCCGTTCCAATCCATTGCTCAGGACCCATATTCTCGCTGAACACACCATACAATTTTTCGGTTTCAAGATTGCAGAAGTTTGCAAGTTCCGGAACTGATCCATAAAGTTCGCCGGGTGAAAATGCGGGAATAACAGCGCCGGTTCTGTAATCGAGTCGCGATGCAATTGTTCCGCCGGTGCCAAGGAGTTTTACATTCGGCTTTGATGGATCGCGTGGAAAATCTTTTTCCGGAATCTTATAATGTGCTTCTTTTCGTCCTCTGATTTGAATATCAGTTATATTCTCTGCAGCGACTCCTATGTTATAGCCAATCGGCATTTTTATTACGATGTGAAACGGATCTGCGGTTTCGGACCGGGGAAGTATTATCCCCTTGAAATCACCTTTAGTGGTTTTTATTTCTACATCGCTCCAGACCTGAGCGCCGAAATTTTTTAGAGTGCTTAATGCTTTGCCTCTGTAACCTTTGTAATCCTCTGCCATTTTTTCCCTCTGCGAACTTTGCGAAAACTCTGCAAACTTAGCGTGGACATCTTTGGAGATTATCACGCAGAGATCGCAAAGATTACGCGGAGAACGCTAAGTATGTTATTAAAATCTGCTCTCTATTTATTTTTAGTTCCGGATTTTTTTAGAATCTCTACAATTTCTTTATGTCCGTTCTGCTGTGCAAGATATTGAGCTGTTTCATTCCATTTGTTTTTCAAATTCGTTTTTGCACCTTTGGCAAGCAACATTGTTACAAGTTCTTTATTCCCACTTTTTGCAGCTTCCATAAGTGGAGTTTCCTTTCCAAGCTGTGCGATATTCGGGTCAGCACCGGAATCTAATAATAATCCCGCAATCTCAGTATACTTAGATGAAACCGCAGCGTAAAGAGGTGTTTCGCTGTTAAAATTTTTAATATTCGGATCAGCCCCACATTCTAGAAGATATTTTACGGTTTCCAAATCTTTACCCCAAACAGCTGTCATTAATGCTGTTATACCCTGAGAATCCTGCATATTTACGTCGGCTTTATTTTCGATCATTAATTTTATTAATTCAGGGTAAATATTACTTTTTGGCCAATTTCGTTTACCTGTTACGGCCATAATTAATGGCGGCGGCATCGATCCTTTATTTTTATAATTAAGGTCGGCTCCTCGCTTAATCAGCTCTTTGGTTTGATCTACATTGAATTTCGACATGCATAATGAAACCAGGGAATATCCTTCTTTACTAATTGAATTAGGATTTGCTCCAAATTGAATTAATTCATCAAAGACTGAATTAGAGTTTACCCCGCTTAATCTTGCAATAAAACATATTGCGGGCTCACCATCTACTGGCGTATTCGGATCAGCACCGTTTTTTAAGAACTCACGGACCTTTAAAGTATTTATACTTTTTATAGCGTCAACAAAACTGTTCGTGTTCTGTGCAATTAAAATGCTTGATAACAATAAAAAGAAAATGATCTTTTTCATAAGCAATCTCCTTAATAATGTTTTTTGATTCTATCTGCTAACATTTTCCCCTCAACATTCATTCTTACTTTATTCATCGTTAGTCCCAGTAGAATCTCATTTCTCTTTTCTTTGTTCAATAATTTGATTTGCTCAACTTCTTTTCTTGTTTGATTTAATAGATCATCAAGCTCTCTTGATGTAACTGGTTTGGGAAGTAGCTCCGGATAAAATTTTCCTTTTACAATTGATTTCTGCATTGCAATAAAAATTCCATTACGCGATAGTAATCCATCCTTATATGCTGTAAAAATATCTTGCAACATTTCCGGTGTAAGAAGGGAAATATCAAAACCCATCTTCTTCAATCTTTTGGGAAACTGAATCAATACAACAGCAGCAAGAGTCGGATCGATCTTAAAATCATTAACAACCGATTTAAAAAGTTTTGCAAATTTAGAAATTGATAACTCGCTTATAGTATCTTCCGGTATTCCTAATTGATTATACCAATTTTCACTTTGCCAGAATTTATCCGGTAAATCTTTTTTCAATCTACTTAATCTTTCGTCGGTAATTTTTGTGGGAGGAAGATCAGTATCGGGATACATTCTGTCTGCACCCGGCAATATTCTTTCGAATCCGTTTGTTCCATCCCTTAATGCTTGCCTTGTTTCCGATGGAACTCCAATAGTAGCTTCTCGTGCTCTAATAATTATTTCATTAACCGCCATTTCTGTATCCAGTTCATTTCCCCAGACAATAACTATTGTGTCATTATCTGTTGCGCCGACATTTTTTTTGATGTTCTGCCATTCAGCCGAAAGGAGATTATCACCACGGCTATCGGAATGAATAATGTTGGGAATATTTGTTAAGCATGCTATAACCCGCACACGATCCGAAATTTCTTTTGAAAAATAAGTGTCGGTTTGTGTTTGCCAGTTTAATAATCCGGCAAAACCTTTTAGTGTAACACATTTTATCTTGAGTCCCTGTTCAATTGCATTACGCACCGGCTGGTAGTGAGCTTTCTTTATTATTCTTGTAATGTCTGCTGATGATGCTTCAAAACTATCTTTAGTAATTCCTCTTTTACGAAGTTCCTCTCTTAAACGTAGCAGATTCCACTGACGCATCGCTTCATTGTAGGTAAGTAACGGAATCCTTCCAATCTTCGGAACGCCCTTAATTTCTATACGAGTTCCGCCCTCAACACTTACATTTACATCTTCTCTTGCAGAACCAATTCCTCTTCGGACTTTATTTGTACTTCTGACAAATTTCGCACAGATTTCAGCGACTTCAGCAACTTCAAATGGTGTGCGCATGTTTGGACCGGTAACAGTTTCTATAAGAGGCATTCCGAGCCGGTCTGTTAAGTAAACGCGTGTATGACCATGATCGGAAACTTCGCGGCATGAATCTTCCTCTATCGACATTTGCACAATTTCAATCGTTCTATCCTTATAAGGAATTTTACCGTTGAGAGCAAAGATTGCTGTGCGCTGAAAACCGGTTGGAATGCTTCCATCCAGATATTGTTTACGTGCAATATGAAGTTCATCTACCATCGCACAATCGAATAATAATCCGCATTCA
>JBBIHP010000078.1:0-14558 GCA_037446915.1 Ignavibacteria bacterium | reverse complement strand
CGAGGTAAGTGTAATTGGTGAGATTTCTAATTTCAAAGCTCATGTTTCCGGGCACTGGTACTTTACTTTGAAAGATGCCGGCGCACAAATAAGCTGCACAATGTGGAAAGGTCTAAACAACTACGTTTTCTTTACACCTCAGGATGGAATTAAAGTAATAATTCAGGGTAGAATTACTGTATATCCTCCACGTGGTAATTACCAGATTGATGTCCGTTCTATGAAACCGGCTGGAATTGGAGAATTACAAGCAGCATTCGAAAAACTGAAACAGAAACTGTCAGCTGAAGGATTATTTGATGAACAATACAAAAAATCGATTCCCAGATTTCCCAAAAAGATTGGAGTTGTAACTGCGATTGACGGGGCAGCTTTCCAGGATATGAAGAATATTGCTTCCAGAAGATATCCGCTTGCAGAAATTATTATTGCATCATGCAAAGTTCAAGGAGAAAGTGCTGCATTAGAAATTGCAGGTAGTATTAAACTCCTGAATAAGCAAAAAGATATAGATGTAATTATTGTAGGGCGCGGGGGTGGTTCATTAGAAGATTTATGGGCATTTAATGAAGAGGTTGTTGCACGTGCTGTTTTCGCTTCTAAAATTCCGGTTATAAGTGCAGTTGGACACGAAATTGATTTTACGATCTCCGACTTTGTAGCCGACCTAAGAGCACCAACGCCATCTGCCGCTATGGAACTGGCAACTCCTAATAAAGAAGAACTCTTTGCCTTTATAAGCGATTTTTCCTATTATTTCACGCAAAAAATATTGGAAATTATTTCTGATTCAAAAGATGAAGTAAGTAGAACAATCACCTCTTACGGATTCAGATATCCATTTGATCTGATCAAAAATGAATTTCAATTTTTAGATAACCTTATTTATAGATTTCAGAATTTCTTTGATAATCGGTTCTCGATTTATCAAAATAAGCTTACACTTCTCGAAAGTAGAATTAACAGCTTTGATATAAATAATACACTCAAAAGAGGTTTTTCAATAATCAAACAAAATGGAAGAATCGTTCCCAGATTAAAAAATTTCGAAAAAGAAAAATCAACTGAAATTAAATTTTACGATGGAGAAATAAAACTTTAACATGACAAAGAAAAAAGAAAGTTCGTTCGAAAACTCTCTTCAAAGACTTCAGGAAATCTCCGATATCCTTGAAAAGGGTGAAATTGGTCTTGATGAATCAATAAAATTATACGAAGAGGGAATTAATTTGGCTAAAAATTGTTATAGTAGTCTGAAGGAAGCCGAAATAAAAGTAACCGAAATAAAAAAGCAGTTCGAAAACGGGCTGAAACAATAATTATAAATGGAAGTAATATGGTTGAAGTAGATAAATCAAAATATCAAGTTTTATTCAAGGTCGATTCACCAAACGATATTAGGAACCTAACGGGTCCAGAGTTAAAAACTCTCTGCTCAGAAATCCGTGAATATATGGTCGATGTTATTTCTCAGATTGGCGGTCACTTTGGCGGCGGACTTGGAACGGTTGAGTTAACTGTTGCACTTCACCGTGTTTTTAATACTCCTTCTGATCAAATTGTTTGGGATACCGGGCATCAGGCATATCCTCATAAAATTGTTACTGGCAGACGAGACCAGTTAGGAACAATCCGGCAATTAAACGGAATAAGCGGATTTCTTAAAAGAACTGAAAGTGAATATGATTCTTTTGGTGCAGGACATGCATCTACTTCAATTTCTGCTGCTTTAGGAATGGCTGTTGCAAATGATATCAATAAAACCAATAATAAGGTTGTTGCAATTATTGGCGACGGTGCAATGACTGGTGGAATGGCTTATGAAGCTATGAACAATTCCGGAATGTTGAAAAGTAATCTGATAGTAGTTTTAAATGATAACCAGATGTCAATCGCTCCGAATGTATGGCAGATTTCTAAATATTTTACAGAAATGATTTCACATCCCGAGTATAATAGATTTAAAGGAGCCATATGGGATCTTACAGGAAAGTTAGATGACTTCGGCGATAGAATTAGAAGAGTTGCAGCAAGAGTTGAACATGGAATTAAAGCTATTGTTACACCGGGGATGCTATTCGAAGCGTTAGGTTTCAGATATTTTGGACCAATTAACGGGCACAATATTAATCAGCTTGTAAAAATTTTCGAACAGGTAAAAGAACTAAACGGACCAATTCTTGTCCACGTTCTTAGTGAAAAAGGGAAAGGATATAAACCGGCTGAAGGTCATGTTCAAAGACTTCACGCATCCACTCCTTTCGATAAAGTTACTGGTCAGGCATTTATGAAAGCCGGTGCACCTCAATCATACACAACTATTTTTGGTAAAGCATTAGTAGAAATAACCAGATTAAATGAAAAAGTTGTTGGTATTACTGCAGCAATGCCCGATGGAACCGGTTTAGATATTCTTCAAAAAGAAGTTCCGGACCGATATTATGATGTAGGAATTGCAGAAGAACATGCTGTTACATTTGCCGCCGGTCTTGCAACGCAAGGTGTAATACCGGTAGTTGCTATTTACTCAACATTTTTGCAGCGTGCATTCGATCAGATTATTCATGATGTTGCCCTTCAAAAACTCCATGTAGTGTTCATTCTCGATCGAGCCGGCTTAGTCGGTGCCGATGGACCAACCCACCATGGAACATTCGACCTTACATATTTAAGACTAATACCTGGTATGGTAATAATGTCTCCAAAGGATGAATCCGAATTACGTGATATGCTCTTTACAGCAACTAATTATAAAAATGGTCCTATTGCACTTAGATATCCGCGTGGTTCTGCTCTTGGTGTTGAATTGAAAGAAGGATTTACAGAAATTCCTATTGGAAGCAGTGAACTGATAAAAAGTGGTGAAGATGTTGCTCTTCTTGCTGTGGGTAATATGGTTGAATATGCTAAGAAATCTGCTCTTATGTTAAATGATGCCGGGATTAATCCGGAAATAATTAATATGAGATTTATTAAACCGCTCGATACAGATCGACTGGATGAAATTTCGAAACGATTTGATAGAATTGTTACTCTCGAAGAAAATAGTATTGTCGGCGGATTTGGAACCGGAGTTCTCGAATATTTTTCTGAGAAGAGTTATAAGAATAATATTCTTAGAATCGGTTTACCCGATAAATTTATTGACCATGGAACTCAGGAAGAACTTCATAATCTAATCGGTATTGATCCGGTCGGAATTTCCAATAATATAAAAGAATTTTGCAGTAACAAAATTGTGACTAAAGAGGTTGTTGTCTGATGGATAAAACAAAAGTTGGTGTTATCGGACTTGGTGGTATTGCGCAACTGGTTCATCTGCCAATTCTTTCGAAACTCAATACTGTTCAACTGGTTGCAGTTGCTGAAATTAACAAGAGCCGATTGAAAAATGTTGGTGAAAAATATCCTTCAGCTAAACAATTTCTCGATTATAAGGAGATGCTCTCCAATGATGAACTGGATGCAGTTATTATCTCTACTCCAACTGATACACATGAGAAAATTGCACTGGATTGTCTGGAAAGTAAAAAGAATATTCTTATTGAAAAACCAATTTCAAGAAACCTGAAAGAAGCTAAAGAAATTGTTACGGCAGCAAAAAAAGTTAAAAAAGTTGCTATGGTCGGAATGAATTCAAGATTCAGACCGGACACAATGTTGTTAAGAAGTATAATTAACAGCGGGGATTTAGGTGACCTGTTTTATATTAACTGCCGCTGGTTAAGAAAAAAAAGTAGTCTTCAAAAATGGTTTACAAACAAAAACCTTTCCGGGGGAGGTGTAATAATTGACCTTGGAATTGTTATACTTGATCTTGCATTATGGATGCTTGATGATAATGTTGAAACTGTATCAGTTCAAAAATATAATCACACAAAAAATGAAATAGAAGATTCTGCAATGGGAATGCTTCGTTTTCAAAAAGGGGAAGTCATCAATTTTGAAGTAAGCTGGGAATTACTTTCCAATACCGATAGCTTTAATATTACTGTTCACGGTACCAAAGGTTCTGCTTCTTTAAATCCATTCAGGATTTATAAGAAAACAGAATCATTGAATATGGATTACTCACCCAATAAGACTTCTAATGTTCAGAATCTATTCCGCAAATCTTACGAGAATGAATTGAGACATTTCATTGGTACTATTAGAGAAGGATCTCCGGTTATTTCTTCTGCCGAAGAATCTTTATCCAGAATGAAATTGCTTGATGTTATTTATAAATCTGCTGAACATAAAAAAGAAATAAGGTTCTAATTGATAATGAAAATACTCTTAGTTGATGATGAAAGAGATATTGTTGAATTTCTTCAGTACAATTTAATTCAGGAAGGATTCGAAGTTGTATCTGCATTTGATGGTAAAGATGCTTTAGAAAAATTAAAATCGAAACCCGACTTAATTATTCTTGATGTATTAATGCCTAAGATGGATGGATTCGAAACCTGTGAAAAAATTAGGAATATAAAAGAATTTAAAAATACTCCAATAATATTTTTGACTGCAAAATCTGCAGAAGTTGACGAAATAAAAGGTCTCAATATAGGTGCAGATGATTTTATTAGAAAACCGATTTCACCAAAAAAATTAATTGCAAGAGTTAAATCAAATCTTCGCAAAAGTGAATTGCTACCTTCAGAATCCGCAAAAATTAAAGAGATTAAGATTGGTCCGCTCCTTATTGATAAAGAGAAATATACAGTTTCACTTGAGGGCAAAAATGTAGTTTTCCCAAGAAAAGAATTCGAAATTCTCTCTTTCCTTGCCGCTAATCCGGGTAAGGTATATCATAGGGATAAAATTTTAGCAGATGTTTGGGGGACCGATATATTTGTTGTTGAACGGACAGTGGATGTTCATATAAGAAAGATTCGAGAAAAATTAGGAAAACATTCCGACTTAATTGAAACAATAAAAGGGGTGGGTTATCGTTTCAAAAGTCATTAATGAAATAGTTAAGAATTTCTATTTCTCATTAATTTATGCCCCCACAATTATTTTACTCGATTTTATTTTTCTTGTTACGTTTTCAGTAATTAATCAGGTTAGTCTTCAGACTTTTTTAATTTCCTTATCACTTTCCTTATTAGTAACATTAATCATTCTATTAGCAATCGGTTCAAAAAGGAAAAAAGAATTAATTCGAATTGGTTCAATTATTAAATCGATTAGAGAGAATACATATAAGAACCCTGATGATATTAAACTTGGTAAAAATCTGGTTGATCTGGAAGATGAAATAAGAGCTATGTTTCTAAGAACAAAAACCGATATTGCTAATCTAAAAAAGTTGGAACAGATTAGAACTGAATTTTTGGGAAATGTATCGCATGAATTAAGAACGCCAATTTTTACTATACAGGGATTTTTAGAAACTTTACTTGATGGTGCTTTATACGATAAAAAGGTTAATCGCACGTTTCTGCAGAAAGCTGTTCAGCATACACATAATTTGAATAATCTGCTGAATGACCTTATCGATATTTCGATGATAGAATCGGGACAGATGAGAATGAGTTTTAGATATTTTGATGTGAATGAATTCCTCGAATCAATTATTAATGAACTCAAATCCCTGGCACAAAATAAAAATATTGAATTATTATTTAAACCTGATGAGCAGAACTCGAGAGTATTTGGTGATAAAGAGAAGTTAAAACAGGTAATGGTAAATCTTATAATGAATGCCGTAAAGTATACTGAAAACGGGTATATTGAAATTGGTGTTCTTAGTGAAGGTAAAAGGGGTAAAATTTATGTTCGCGATACCGGAATTGGAATAGCGGAAACTGATATTGAACGGATATTCGAAAGGTTCTACAGGGTTGATAAAGATAGATCCCGCGAACAGGGTGGAACCGGTCTTGGTTTAGCTATCTGCAAGCATATAATTGAAGCACATGGTTCTAAAATTGAAGTTGAAAGTCAACTTGGAAAGGGTAGTAAATTCTCATTTGTTCTTAAAAAGTGATTTTTATTGGGTTTTTATTCTAAAAAATAATTGAT
Source organism: Ignavibacteria bacterium (assembly GCA_037446915.1). GTDB lineage: Bacteria > Bacteroidota > Ignavibacteria > Ignavibacteriales > Melioribacteraceae > DSXH01. Next base: position 8,549 of record JBBIHP010000078.1, on the reverse strand, counting down.
TTTAGTAAATATCTATTTATTGACTTCGATAAGCTCAATTCCTATATTTACCGCTCAAATTTTGAATAATGGAGGTATAGATGTTTGCTGTTGTAGATATTGCAGGACAACAGTTTAAGGTAACTGAAAATACAAAGTATTATGTCCCCCGACTCGAAGCCGAACCGGATACAGAAGTGGTATTCGATAATGTTTTGTTATTAAATGATGATAAAACGACTAAAATAGGGACACCTTCAGTAAAAGGTGTAAAGGTTCATGCTAAAGTTCTTGAACATGTTAAAGATGATAAGGTAATTGTTTTTAAGAAAAAGAGAATAATTTCCTATAAAAAAACAAGAGGACATAGACAATTTTTAACAAGAATAGAAGTGACTAAAATAGCTTAGTTACTGGAGGATTAATTATGGCACATAAAAAAGGTCAAGGTTCATCAAGAAACGGTCGGGATAGTAATCCGCAATATCTTGGTGTAAAAGCATTTGGTGGCGAAAAAGTTTCTGCCGGTTCAATTTTAGTAAGACAAAAAGGAACAAATTTTCATCCAGGTAAAAATGTTAAGAAAGCTGGAGATCACTCGCTTTTTGCAACAGTTGATGGATGTGTAAAATTTGAAAGAAAGAAAAACGATAGAAAATATATTAGCGTTTACGAAACAAACGCATAGCAATTTTAAGTATAAAAAACCCTCCTGATAAGGAGGGTTTTCTCTTTTAAATAATCCTAAAATCAAAATCCAAGTCGATCCATATCTGCAACCAGTTCTTTAACAGCTTTGACAGAATTTTCTAACATAGCTTTTTCTTCATCGCTAAGTGTTAATTCAATAATTCTTTCTGCACCTTCCTTACCTAAAACTGCTGGAACACCAACATAAAAACCGTTAATACCAAATTCTCCGTTCAGGTATGCGCACGTTGGTAATACTCTTTTTTCATCTCCAATAATTGCCTCTGTCATAGCAATTGCAGATGTCGCTGGTGAATAGAATGCAGACCCGGTCTTAAGTAGCTTAACAACTTCACCACCTGCCATTTTTGTTCTGTTTACCATTGCATCCATAACTTCTTTAGCTTTGGTTTTGTCGTTATACTTTCTTTCCAGTAATTCCGTTACAGGTATTCCGTTAACATTTGCATACCTCACGAGCGGAACCATCGTATCGCCATGCCCGCCAAGTACTAATGCATTTACGTCTTTTACAGATACACCTAATTCCCATGCAATAAATGTTGCAAATCGTGAAGAGTCTAAAACACCAGCCTGGCCAATAACCTTGCTTGTTGGAAACCCAGTAATTTTCTGGCATAAAGTAACCATAGCATCAAGAGGATTTGAAATAACAATAACAATAGAGTTTGGTGCATATTTCTTAACATTCTCTGCAACGGACTGCATTATTTTTGCATTTGTAACAAGCAGATCATCCCGGCTCATTCCGGGTTTACGTGGTAAACCGGCAGTAATAATTACAATATCTGCTCCTTCAATATCCTTGTAGTCATTAGTACCTTTTACATTTACATCGAACAGATCAACTCTTGAAGCTTCGGCAATATCTAAAGCTTTCCCTTGTGGAAGATCTTCAACAATATCGAATAAAACAACATCACCAAGTTGTTTCATAGCTAATAATTGAGTTAGCACACCTCCGATTTGACCGCCACCTATTAATGCAATTTTTTTACGAGCCATAAAGTCTCCTGTTTACTTGTTAAAAAGATTTTCAGATAAAATATATGAAGATTAACCGAAAATGACACTTAGAAAATTTTATTAAAAAGAGTTTATTACTTATTTAATTTTATGGTAAGGATTGTTTCAGTTCCGTCAGAAGTGAAATTATATCTCAGATCATTAAGATAAGATTTCATAATATGAATCCCTCTTCCGCTGTCTTTAAGAATATTTTCCGGTTTGGTCGGATCCGGGACTGTTTCAATATTAAATCCATTTCCTTCATCTTTAATTGTAATGATAAGATTATTGGAATCTATTTCGACCTTTATTTTAACCTTTTTTTCGGGGTTACATTTATTTCCGTGCAGGATGCTATTCGATGCAGCTTCGGAAAAAGAAAGTGAAAGACTGTTGGTTTGATCACTATCCAGGCCAACTTCTTTTGCAATTTTCAAAATGAAATCATCGAGCTCGGGGAGTAAATCCGGATTGCTCTCTATCTCTTTTATGTAAATTTTGTTCGACAAATTTATCCCCGTCAAAATAATGTCTAAAAAATAGGTTTAGAAATTTAATCACGCAATAAAAATAGTAACAAAAATTATTTATACTAATTACAATCTGTAGTTAAGTTTTAAATTAAAGGTGACCATTTCTCTATAATTATTATCAGATTCAATAAATTCGTACCACCCATAAGTTCTGAAAGAAAGCGAATCGGTTAATTCAATCGATACTTCAGACACAGGCCCGATACTTTTATATTCCGATATTTTTTGTTTTACAGTTCCATTTAATATATTAAATGTAGATAAGTTGAAATATCTTACACCGATTCCAAAAACAAACGATTTATTATCGAAATAAAATTTGGGTTCTAAATAGACTTCGTTAATAAATCTTTGTGGTTTGCTGGTAAATGAACTCCACTTAAAATCACCCTGTTCCGATTGTTTGATATAACCCGTAGTAAAAAACTTAAATTGTTTTGAGATCTTCAATGTGGTAGAATCCCGTACTACAAATTGTCTGAATGCATAACTCCTGTAAATCGGATTAAGTTCCTCATAATCAAATACAGTGTAATTAGCCATTACCTCTGCAGAATTTGTGGATGTTAAGTTACCACTTGAAAATGTGCCACCTGAACCAAGTTTAAGAATTCTTCTAATATTATTGTTAGAACTCCTTTCAGAGAAAATATATACAATTTTGTTTAAGCTTCCTTCGATATTAATAAATGCTCTAAAGTAAGGATTGAAAAACCTTTCATATTGTATTCTGCCAATACTAAGCAATTCATCCCGGTCATCATAATTGATGCTGCTGGGTGTGTCATAAACAAGCTTCCGGTGGAAGAGACTGATTAGCAGATTGTCTTTTGAAGATAATTTAAAAAAGTTAGTTAATGATATAATTGCAAGTTTAGAAGTATTGTTCTTTTGAAACTCATTAGTTTCACGTTCGTTAAAGATAATATTGCTAAGTCCTTCAATTTTTCTTGGGTTGTGTTTCTCCTCCCGCTCTGCAAATGAAAATCTTAATGCCATATTTATTTCGTCTGTTTTATACTCTGCTGTTGACGCAAATTCCAATCTAAATTCCTGTATTTGGGAGTCGAATGCACTCGAAGACGGATTTTTTATACTAACAAACCTTGTATTTCTTTCAATGTCTCTCCAAACAACCTTTGCAAGAGCGTCGAATGAAAAAGGGGAGTTGACGGGTAAGAACTTTATTCTATCCTGTAAAAAATAATTTGATTCCAATCGGCTTTGAATATTATTTAATACTCCGAACTCATCGGTAGTGGACTGATCGGCTGCGAAATAGAAGTCCTTGCGTTGTTGAGCGTAATAGGCAGAAATAGTATTCCCGAAATTTTCATCGATATTACTATGTGCTTCAACATTGAAATAACGGAAAGTATTCTTTCTTGGAGAAATATCTTCGTTCTGGAATTTCAGTAAAGATGAAATTTCAAACTCGCCCATTGCCAATTTATCCAGTCCAGCTTCAGCACCGTATAAAAGACCTTTATCTTTTTCGCCGATTTGATCATTACTTGTAAATCCTCCGTAAGGTGTAATATTAAGTTTTTCCAGTGGTTTTATTTTCAAAAATAATGATGAGTTTAGAACAGAAGCTTTGTTAATAGCCACCCGCCTATCGTCGCTATAGAGATTATTATTTAATAAGAAGCCAACCTTTAATAGGTTAGATAAATCATACTGTCCGAATAACCAAAGGTATTGTTCATCCTTAATATTTTTATCGGTAGTTCTTATTATGGTAGAGTTGAAATTTTCATTAAGTCCAACAAAAAATTTACTATCCTGATAAAAATGCCTTAATCTTGCAGAGAAGGTATATGTATTTAATTGTTTATCGAAGTTGTTATTAAGATCTTTTTTTGAAAATATCCTGCTGTTGTAGAGAAGACTATCCCTTTCAATCTGGGCTGAGATTAAAGAAGGCAATAATAAAAGTAATATTAAAAATTTTTTTAATCTGATCAATTTAGGGAATGAATTCTTAATTAATCCTGATACAAATTACGATTAATAATTCCAATATTGAATAGCAGGGAAAAAATTTCAGCGATTAAATATTAACTTTATCACCGGGGTTGGGTATTAATATATTTTTGAATCCAAGTGATTTAAGTGAAGTTCTAAACGGTTCCTGCTGTTCTAATTCACCATGAACTAAAAAAATATTCTGCATTCTGCTTTTATCGAATTGAAAACAATAGTTTAATAATTCGTTTTTGTCTGAATGAGCACTTAATGAATCCATAACTATAACTTCTGCATTTAACTTATATGCTTCCCCAAAAATATTTACGGATTCAGATTTGTCGATAATCTTTCTGCCCAGTGTATTTTCGGCAGAATAACCGACCATCAATACAATATTATTAGGATTTTCAATACTGTTTGCAAGATGATGCTGAATTCTGCCGGCTTCACACATCCCGGAACTTGATATAATAATTGAAGGTCCTGAGGGAGTATTAAGCTTTTTCGACTCCTCAACATCGGTAATGTATTTTAATTTATTAAAGCCAAACGGGTCGTCATGATTAATCAGATACTGACTAATTTCAGAATCGAAACACTCGGGATGGTTTCTAAATACATTGGTAGCATTAACAGCTAAAGGGCTATCAACATAAACAGGAATCCTTTCTAACTCACCCGATTCAAAAATTCTATGCAACGAATAGACAATTTCTTGAGTTCTCCCCACACTAAATGCCGGGATAATAATTTTCGATTTCCTCTGTATAGATAACTTAACTACTTCTGCAAGTTTTTTTTCAGCATCCTTTGGATTCTCATGTTCTTTTGCGCCGTAAGTACTTTCACAAATCAAATGGTCAACATCCGGAATTTTTTCAGGGTCTTTTAAAATAGGAAGGTTAGGTCGACCAAGGTCGCCGGTAAATCCAATGTTAGTTGAAGTTCCGTTTTCATTAATAGACAAAAATGTAATTGCAGAACCGAGTATATGCCCGGCGTCGTAAAAAGTAAGTTTTATTCCCGGAGCTATTTCAACTTCATGGTGATAATTTATTCCTGTAAAGAGATTAAGAGTTTTTTCAACATCATCTTCGTCATATAATAATTCAAACAACCTCTGTTTCTTTTTTGCTCTTTTCTTATTTATGAATTCGACGTCTTTTAATTGAACATGTGCACTATCTTTCAGCATTATAGAGCATAAGTCCATCGTAGCAAATGTAGAATATATTTTTCCAGAAAAACCTTTTTTGACCAGAGAGGGAAGATTTCCGGCATGATCTATATGGGCATGAGAAAGGATAACAAAATCAATTTCCTTCGGATCGAAATGATTAAACGTCCGGTTAATTTCGAACGCTTCCTTTCTTTTTCCCTGGTATAAACCACAATCAAGTAAAAAAGTGGAATGATTTGATCTAATTAAATGCATTGATCCGGTTACTGTTCTTGCAGCACCAATAAATCTTATTTCCATAATTAATACTTTGTAGAAGAAAAATTGTTCATTAGTTCAGTGGAATTAATCTAATAAGCAGGTTGAATAATAGATGATTAATTAACATGAATAACTTTATAGTTTTTGTATCCATTATAAATTTCGCGTGTTGCTGTTCTAACCACTGTTGCTGTCGGAACTGCAATAAGCATTCCGAAAATTCCAAGTAGTTCGCTTCCTACTAAAATAAGAATTATAATTACAAGTGGATGCAAATCAGTGTTCTTAGAAAAAATATTTGGTTGAATAAATCCGTTATCGAATGTATAAACTAATATAAATAGTAATAGAATATTCGGCAGCATTGAGAAATCTCCGAATTGAATTAAGGAGATAATTATTGCCGGTATTCCGCCTATTATAGGCCCGAAGTATGGAACTAAATGCCCGATCCCAGCAATAAAACCGATTGAAGCGGCATTTTGGATACCCAGTAAAGCTAATCCAATTCCGCTCATCAATCCTACAAGAAATGCATCAAGTATCCATCCGCGTACAAACCTGCTCAGTTCTTTAGTTATCTTTTTTAAAACTGAATAAGACACCTCAAAAAATTTATTTGGCATAATGTTTACAATTCCCTTAATCAAAACTCGATTATCCTTCAAGATAAAAAATGTCATAAATGGAACTATCACCAGAATAGCTACAACAGATACAATACTAGAAAGTATGTTACTAATATTGTTCACCCAACCGAAAATTATATTTTGTATAAATGTTACTATCTTATCTGCAAGGTGGACCGAATTTAAAAATGGGAAAATTGATTTTAAGTTCTGTTCTATATGACTTATTAACGATTTAATGTTTTCGGGTGTTAAAGCCAAACCTAATTCATTGAACTGATCTACTACCTTTGGAAGCAAGATTGATAGTAAACTAAAAATAAAAACACCTGTAAGAATAAAAACACTTAAGACTGATAAAAATCTTTGCAAACCTCTTTTTTCCAGAAAATCTACAATTGGATTGAATATCATTGCAATCAACAGGGAAATTATTAGCATTGCTATTATTTCACCAAAGAGATAGGCGAGATAAATTATTATTGCAAGTAGAGTGATTGCAACTAATACATTTTTTATGAAACCGAACTGTTTATCAGATAGTAGCATCATTTCACCAATTGACATATCTAATATTTCTAATAATTACTTAATAATCAATCATTTTTAATTACTGTACTTAAAGGGATTAATCTATTATCCGATTTATCTATATTTGTAAGGTTACTTAATAATAATTAGGTGGGAAAAATGTCTGATATTCAATTTCTCAAGCAGATTAGAGAAAAAGCTTCTCAAAGAAAAAAAACGATAGTATTACCTGAATCTCATGATGAAAGGGTACTACGTGCTGCAGAAATTTTAACCAAGGAAAAAGTTGCTTCAATAATTACACTCGGCAATGAACAGAAAATAAGAGAGGATGCTCAAAAACTTGGTTTGGATCTTCAAGGAATTAGAATAATTGATCCGGAGAAATCTGATAAGCTGAGTGATTTTTCGAATATTTTTTATAACAAGCGCAAACACAAAGGTGTTACAATTGAACAGGCGCGCGATACAATTAAAAGAGATTTGTTCTTTGCCGGGATGATGGTTAGCGAAGGAATGGTTGACGGAAGTGTTGCCGGTTCTTTTGCAACTACTGCAGATGTCACAAGGGCAGCAATTTTTTGTGTTGGGCTTAAAGAAGGTATTTCAATTTTATCCAGTTTCTTCCTTATGGCTTATCCAGATAAAGTTTACAGCTTTGCAGATTGTGCAGTAAATCCTAATCCGGATGCCGCTCAGCTTGCTGATATTGCAATATCAACTGCAGATAATCATAAAAAACTTACAGGAGAAGAACCATTTATTGCGATGCTTTCATTTTCTACAAGGGGAAGTGCCGAGCATGAATTAGTTGACAAGGTTCGTAATGCTACCAAATTTGTTCGCGATAAGAGACCCGATCTTAAAGTTGATGGGGAACTTCAGTTTGATGCTGCAATTGTGGAAAATGTTGGTAAGAAAAAAGCACCGGGAAGTGATGTTGCCGGTCGTGCAAATGTTCTCGTCTTCCCGGATTTAAATTCAGGAAATATCGGTTATAAGATTGCACAAAGATTAGGCAAAGCCGAAGCAGTTGGACCGGTTAACCAGGGTGTGAAGAAGCCATTTTTTGATTTAAGTAGAGGCTGCAGCGTTGAAGATATTGTGAATACTGCTGCAATTGCTTGTCTAATGGCTGATTAATATTGAACTTATTACTCCTATTGTTGGTTTGGGAATAAAAAAGGTGAAACTTATGCGTTCCTCAAAAATATTTTTATTATTGATATTATTCACTTTTACAGCATTCACTAGTTCTTGTTATTCCGAACCAATTAACAAAGAGAATTCTATGAAAAGTAACATATACGATTTTGTTGTTAAGGATATAGATGGAAAGAATGTAAAGTTATCTGATTACAAAGGTAAAGTTTTACTGATTGTAAATGTGGCAAGCAAATGTGGTTATACTCCTCAGTATGAAGGGTTACAAAAAATTTATAATCAATACAAAGAGAAGGGATTTGAAATATTAGCATTCCCGTGTAATGATTTTAAAGGACAGGAACCGGGTAGTAATGAGGAAATAAAAGAGTTTTGTGAAGCTAATTATGGTGTTTCATTTAAATTGTTTGATAAGATAAAAGTTCTTGGTGATGATAAATTACCATTATATGATATGCTTATTAACTCCGACTCAGTTGAAAAAGGCGACGTAAAATGGAATTTTGAAAAGTTCTTAATTTCTAAGGATGGTAAAGTTGAATCAAGATTCAGAAGCAAGGTTAAACCAGAAAGTGAAGAAAT
>JBBIHP010000077.1:0-14649 GCA_037446915.1 Ignavibacteria bacterium | reverse complement strand
TTAAACGGTGCAATTTTTTCGAGCCATTCATCAATATCCTGAATTAATCCGCTCTCGGCATCGTTAACATATACGCCGGCTGTTATATGCATTGCAGAAACGAGAACCATTCCTTCTTTGATTCCACTTTTTTGTAAAGCAGATTCAACTTCACCTGTAATATTAATGTACTCGCGTCTTTTAGTTGTATTGAACCACAAATACTCAGTATGACTTTTCATATGATATTCTCATTTTATTAAATTCTTTCGGTAGCTTTAGTTAAACGATCTGCAAGAGAATAAATAAGTTTTTTCGATAAGTCAGGATACTGTTTAATAATTTCATCAAGTTCACCTTCTACTTCTAAAACCTGAACATCGGTTACAGCACGTATCTCAGCAGTTCTTGGTTTTTTAAGAATTAAACTCATTTCCCCGATTATTTCACCTTCTTTGCTAAATTCCGTAATCAAAGAATTGCTTTTATAAATACCAATTGTACCTTCGACAAGAACAAATAATTTTTTTGCCGGTTCACCTTCTTTTGCAATAGTTGTTCCGGCTTTATACATTTTTAATTTAGACATAAAACCTCTGTCTGCTAATTTTCTGCAAACTTTAGAAGATAAGCTTTAATAAATTCATTAAGATCTCCATCCAATACTCCTTGAGTATCTGATGTTTCCTGATTGGTACGATGATCTTTCACCATATTATAAGGATGAAAAACGTACGAACGGATTTGACTTCCCCATTCAATCTTCATTTTACTTTTTTCTATTTCATTCAATTCCGCTTGTTGCTTTTCGAGTTCAAGCTGATAGAGCTTCGATTTAAGAAGTTTGAAGGCATTAGTTTTATTTTGAATTTGTGAACGTTCCGATTGGCATGCCGCTACAATTCCGGTTGGTATGTGTGTAATACGTATTGCAGTTTCAACTTTATTAACGTTCTGTCCGCCTTTACCTCCCGATCTATAAGTATCGATTCTAAGATCGGCTGGATTGATATCTATTTCAATCGTATCATCAATTTCGGGTATAACAAACACAGAAGCGAACGATGTATGCCGTCTTTTATTTGCATCGAACGGAGAAATTCTAACCAAACGATGAACACCATTTTCAGCTTTCAGATATCCGTATGCAAAGGGTCCCTGGACTTCAATTGTAGCGCTTTTAATTCCTGCCCCGTCTCCATCCAGCCAATCAATTAACGCCATCTTATAACCGTTTTGTTCACCCCATCTCAAATACATCCGCATCAACATTTGCGCCCAATCCTGCGCCTCTGTACCTCCTGCACCGGAATGAATTGTTAATATACAGTTCTTATCGTCGTCCTTACCGCTAAGCATGCTTTTAAGTTCTATCTTACCATATTCATTCTGAACAAGTGTAAGTTCTTTTTCAATTTCAGGGATTAAGTTTTCATCCTGTTCCATCTCTGCAAGTTCAATAAATTCTTTAAGATGAATTACCTTACTGAAAATTTCATCCCAGATATCGACCCATGTTTGTAGCGATTTAGATTTTTGAAGAAGAGTCTGTGCTGCTTTTTGATCGCTCCAGAAGTTATGTGCTTCCGATTGTTTTGTAATTTCTGCTATCTGTTTTTCTTTTTCATCTAACTTAAAGATAACCTCTAAGTGAATTAACCTTTTCAGCAATTTCATTTAATCTTTTCAGCTGATCTTCAAACATATTTACCTCTTTCCTTTCAATATAGTTAGTGAAAAAATTTTTATACTGTAAAATCTATAAATAGTAGTACCAATTGCTTAGGTGGACCGGTTACTAATAATTCATTCCTCTATTTCAAGTTCCAATCTAAGTAGTGCTGCAGCAAGAGTTTTACCCTGAGCATCATGTTTAAGAGAAACTGTTCCCCCGCCTCCAAGTGTATTGTGAAGAAGAAAATTCAATGCTCTTATATTCGGTAACTCAAAGCGTTCAACTTTACCAAGACAAATACCCTGGAAGTGCTCTTTTACTTTTTCAGCAGTTAAATACTTTTCAATTAATTGATAACCTTTATCATCATAAGCAATAATACCGACATTTGCGGCATCACCTTTATCCCCGCTTCTACCGTGCGCTATATCTATTAGTTTTATTTTTTTCATAAAGTTATAATCTCAACTTTTGGTTCAACTAATTTTTTAGGAATTAGAGCCGGCCAGTAAGCTACAACATCTGCCGGTTTTGGTCTTCCGCCCGCAAATCCTGTAACTGAAGGAGGACCGGTTAAAATTAGCGGAGCTATTTCTTTACCGAATCTTTCAATTGAGTTATAGTCACTTCCTCGGACTGCAACACGCAGCATTACTTCGTTAATTTTGTCTTCATCTAATTTTGTTGCTAACGGACCATGGCATGAATTATAACCGACAAACTCAGTTCTAATTTCATCGAATTTAAGATTAAGATTTTCCAGGCGTTTTCTTAAAATCTGATCTGCTTGTTTAGCTTTACTTAATGAATCCGGCCATGAGTATGTTAGCGTACCTACAGCAGAATAACCCGATGAATAAGAGCATGATACTTTATAGAATTCTGTTTCGGGATTACCTTTTATTCCATATACTCTTATTCTATCCTTTCCAACTTCATCCAGTTTAATCGATGTAAAATCGGCAACACAATCCGGAGTGATATAATTTTTAGGATCACCTATTTCATATACAAGTTGTTCGGAAACAGTTTCTATAGTAACCTTTCCACCAAGCGATTGATGTTTAGTGATAATAATATTTCCATCGGGATATGCTTCGGCAATAGGAAAGCCAATATTTTCAATTTCAGGTACCGAGCGCCAATCTGCTAATAAATTACCGCCAGATGCCTGTCCGCCGCATTCAAGTATATGCCCGGCAACAGTTCCGGCAGATAAGAGATTATAATCAATTTTACTCCAGCCGAATTCATAAATCATTGGAGCAAGTGTTAAACCTGTGTCCGTAGTTCGTCCTGTAATAACAATATCTGCGCCCATGTTAAGTGCTTCCACAATTGGCATTGCGCCAAAATATACATTAGCACTTAAGAGTTTATCCTTTACAATCGAAACCGGCTCACCGGTTTCCATATTATTTAATTGGCAGCCGTTGCTAATTACATTGTCAATTCTATCAAGAATATTATCACCAAGAACAACTGCAATTTTTAAATTACCGATTTTATGTTTCCTGGCTACTTCAATAACTGCTTCTGCACAAGCTTCCGGATTTACCCCTCCGCCATTTGTGATTACTTTAATATTTTTTTCTTTACAGATCGGTAGAATTCTGTCCATTAATTCCGGTATATCGCGAGCATAGCCAAGTTTGGGATTTTTATTTTTTTGTTTCTGAAGTATCGACATTGTTACTTCTGCAAGGTAATCCATAACAAGATAATCAACCTGTCCCGCAGTAACTTGCGTATATGGTGCATCAATTAAGTCGCCCCAAAAACCCTGCCCAGACGCTATTCTAATTTTATCTTTCATTAAAATCCGAAATTAATTCTTGAGCAAAATAGGAAAACTTATTTAAGATTGGAAATATGATTAATAATATAATCAGGAATTTCTTTTAGTTGTTCTCCGGATTGAATTTTTATCCAATGAATGCGGTTATCTTTTCTAAACCATGTCAACTGCCTTTTTGCATAATGTCTTGTATTTCTTTTGATCAATTCAACTGCCCTATCGAGGCTAATTTCATTATTCAAATATGCAATAATTTCTTTGTATCCGACCGTGTTAAGAGAATTTAAATTACTATTATATCCGGCATTTAAAATACTTTTCACTTCATCAACTAAACCGTTGCTTATCATAGTTACAACACGGTTGTTGATATTATCATAAAGAATTTCCCTGGGCCATTCAATTCCAAATTGAATAAAGTTGATATTGGTTTCTCTTTTATAACCTCTTTGAAATTTCCAGATTGGCTGACCTGATAAATGAAATACCTCTAATGCACGCATAACTCGTTTCCAGTTTTGCGGAAGCATTTCGGATGCACTTAAAGGATCTACTTTTTTTAATTCTTCATACCAATATTCATTTCCGAATTTTTCTCTCTTCAGGTTAAATTCCTCTCGGAATTCATCATCGGCATTTACCGCATCAAAAATCCCATCAACAATAGCATGAATGTAAAGTCCCGAGCCGCCAGCTACAATTGGAATTTTGTTATTGTGAAATAATTTCTCAATTTCTTCCAGAGCATCGTTTTCAAATCTGCTTACATTGTAATTTTCGTCAGGATATAAGTAATTAATAAAATGATGCTTTACGGTTTCCAAATCCTCATTCGAAGGTTTAGCGGTACCGATATCCAGGTACATATAGATTTGTCTGCTATCAGCAGAGATGATTTCTGAATTTAATTTTTTTGCCAGTTCAATTGATAATTTTGTTTTACCGGAACATGTCGGACCGACAATAACAATTACTTTTCTTTCCATCCTTCTCTACCAACTAAAGGAACAAAAGCAAAATAAGGTGCTTCTTTTGTATCGAACTCATCATCAGAAATTTTTGTAATTATTTTCAACGATTGCACTGTACGGTCACCAACCGGAATAATCATTCTGCCGCCAGCTGCAAGCTGTTTGAGCAAATTTTGCGGAACGCCCGGACTTCCGGCGGTTACGATTATTCCATCATAAGGCGCAAATTCAAGCCAACCGATAGAACCGTCGCTGCATCGTGCTGCAATTCTAAGATTCAGTTTATCAAATATTTTTAATGCACTGTTGTAAAGTTTATCGTTTCTTTCGATGGTAAATACTTTTGCGCCCAGTTGAAAGAGGATTGCTGCCTGATAACCTGAACCGGTTCCAATCTCTAATATTCTATGTCCGGGTTTCGGATCGAGGGCTTGTGTCATAAATGCGACTGTGTATGGTTGAGAAATTGTTTGTCCATATCCAATAGGAAGAGCAACGTCCTCATATGCATGTTGTTGCATTATGTCAGGAACGAATAAATGTCGCTCAACTTTAGACATTGCATCCAGAACATTCTGGTTGGTGATACCTTTCTTTTTTATCTGTTCGATTAATAATAATCTTTCGGTTTCGTACATTGTCTTAAAATGTTAAATTTGTTTTGTTAAGATAAACAATTACGGAGCTAAATTAGTAAATGAGTATTGAAATAATTCTCGGTGCAGTATTAATCATGTTTATGCGTATAGCAGATGTAACATTAGGAACATTCAGAACAATATTAGTTGTACAGGGAAGAAAATATTATGCTGCAATGACCGGATTTTTCGAAGTCCTAATCTGGATTTTTGCGATGAGGTATATTGTCCAACATATGGACCATACTATCAACTTACTTGGTTATGCAGTTGGTTTTGCACTTGGAAACGTAATGGGTATAACCTTAGAGCAAAGAGTTGCTTTAGGATATACACAAATAAACATTGTGTCGCTTCATCATACAGATGATATCGCGAATAAATTGCGAAGTTCTAAATTCGGTGTTACAATTTTACCGGCAGAAGGCGGAAGCGGCGGGGTTTCTATTGTAATTGTAATTGCTAAACGGAAATTTCAAAAACAAATCATGAAAATTGTTGAGTCAGTGGATAAAAGAGCATTTATAACTGTTCAACAGTCAATGCCATATAGAGGATTTGTTCACGGTTCAAGAGTATAATAAAAAATTGAAAACAGATTTGATATGATTGGCTAATCATATTATATTTACAGCGCAAATTTAGAAGTTCTTAAAATTTTGATATGCGGGAATAGCTCAGTTGGTAGAGCGCAACCTTGCCAAGGTTGATGTCGCGGGTTCGAGTCCCGTTTCCCGCTCTAATATCCGGCTAAGCCGGATTTTTTTTCTATGATGTTTGAAATTTTGTTTTATAGAATTATTTCAATTATACATTGTTCATTAAAACGGCGCTGTACCCAAGTGGCTTAAGGGGAAGGTCTGCAAAACCTTTATTCGTCGGTTCGAATCCGACCGGCGCCTCAATCCTTACTAAACCTACAATGTTTACTGTATATATTCTTCGAAGTCAAAAAGATAATAATCGTTATATCGGTTTTACTGATAATTTAGACAGAAGAATATCTGAACACAATTCCGGACGAGTAATTTCAACTAAAAACCGAAGACCATTGAATCTAATCTATACTGAGCAATTTGAAAATAAGGTCGATGCGATGAAGAGAGAAAAATTTTTCAAATCACATCAAGGTAGAAATTTTCTCAATTCGATTGACAAGTGATGGTTTAATAGGAAGGTCTGCAACCCGGCTTTGCCGGGCGAATCCGACCGGCGCCTCACAAATTTAATCAAATCTCTTTAATACCTTTCCATACTCTGCAAGTTTGGAATACAACTGACTTGCCGTTATTAATCCAAATGTATCTATATCATAACCTGCTGTTTTAATAGCTTGCGCAGCCCATGTATTGCAAGTTCGCATCAAATGATATTTACCCAGCGACTTAAAAAAATAAACATGCGAATCCGGATCATGTTTTGTAACTATAGGTTTTTCCTGTTCGTTATATACTATATGATCATTAAAATATTTTATTAATTGTTGGAATTGATCAATACTTAATTCGAACTTGATGGCAAACTCTCTCCATTCAATTATTTTTTCTATCGGAAACTTATAACCATCAATTCTAATTACTGTTGGTGTAGGAATAAGAATTGCTTTAGCTGCCAGATATAAATCAATTCCCGGCGTTTGATAAAAATCAGCATCACCCCATCCTATATCTACATATTCAAATTCTCTAAATAAATTTAACAGGGGAAATTCTATACAAGTATATTCATTCACCGGAATCATAATTCCTGTATGCCAGCTCTCTTTAACCAGATAAATATTAATTGTATCTGGCTCAATATTTTGTGCCTGAATAATAAATGGATTTGAAATTAAAATAATTGTACAAATAAGAAAAAATATTTTTCTCATCGAGTGAAATCATGTTATAATGTTATTTAAATATAGAAAGATTTTTTAAGTAGGTAAACAAAAATAGGGGAAAAAATAGAACGCTAATCTTTACAATAATTATGATCATAACAGATCTTAACCAATCATAATAATCTGCGTTCTATTTTGTAAAGTTTACTTAGCGTATTGAATTTTTCTTACTTCACGAATAACCATTACTTTAATTTGACCGGGATATTCCATCTCTTCCTGAATTTTCTGAGAAATTTCATAAGAGAGTTTATCAGCCATAACATCATCAATCTTATCAGGTTCTACCACAACTCTAACTTCGCGTCCAGCTTGAATAGCATAAGTTTTAGCAACACCTTCAAACGACTTTGCAAGATTTTCCAGATTTTCTAATCGCTTCACATAACTTTCCAGTGGTTCTCTTCTTGCGCCAGGTCTTGCACCGCTTATTGCATCTGCAGCCTGAACTAATGCAGCTAATGGATGTTCCATTTCTATATCTTCGTGGTGACTGCCTACAGCATTAATAACAATTGGATGCTCGTTATACTTCTTAGTCAATTCATAACCAAGTAAAGCGTGTGGACCTTCAACATCTTTATCAATTGTTTTTCCGATATCGTGCATTAAACCAGCTTTCTTTGCAATAGTAGTATCGAATCCAAGCTCTGCAGCCATAATTCCCGTTAAATACGCTACCTCAATGCTATGTTGTAACAGATTTTGTCCGTAACTGGAACGGTATTTCATTTTACCGATATGTTTAACTAATTCGTTATGAACACCATGTAGTCCAAGCTGAATAAGTGTATTCTCGCCTTCCTTCTGAATCTCCTCATCCAATTCTTCCTGAACTTTTGCAACTACTTCTTCAATTCTTGCTGGATGAATTCTACCATCGGCAATTAAACGCTCAAGAGAAATTCTTGCAACTTCTCTACGGAATTGATCGAAAGCAGATAAGATCACCGCTTCGGGTGTATCATCAACAATAACATCAACACCTGTTGCAGCTTCGAATGCGCGAATGTTACGTCCTTCTCGTCCGATAATCCTGCCTTTCATTTCATCATTCTGAATCTGAACAACTGATACAGTAGATTCAACCGAATGATCTACAGCAGTTCTTTGAATAGCCTGGATTGTAATTCGATGAGCTTCTTTCTTAGCATCTATTTTTGCCTGGTCGCGTATTTCTTTTATCATTTGAGCAGCATCGGTCTTAGCTTTGTTGATCATATTTTCCATCAACATTTTCTTAGCATCTTCCGATGTTAAACCGGCTGTCTTTTCCAGGCGAACATTCTGCTCAGCAATTAATCGGGTTAATTCCTGATTCTTCTTTTCAATATCTTCTTTCTGTATAAGAAGAGACTTCTCTAAATCTTTATTAGCTTTTTCTTTCTGATTTACCAGATCATATTTCTTTTCTAGATTTTCTTCTCTGGTTTCAAGCTGTTTTTCATGATTCTGAAGTTTTTGTTTTTTTGAATTAACTTCATTATCAAATTCCTGTTTCTTTTTAAGCCATTCGTCTTTAACTTCTAAAAGTTTTTCTCTCTTTAAATGTTTTGCTTCTTTTTCTGCATCGTCAATTATTTTTTGAGCTTTTTCTTTTGCGTTTTCAATACTGTTCTTTCCGATTTTGGAATTAATAAACCATCCCAAAACAAAAGAGATAATTGCTGCAGCACCAGCAATAATTATTACCACAACCAAATCCAATTGCATTAGACCTCCATTAAACGAAATTTATATATAACCGCTGCCGCCGACCTTTTGCATAGGAAAAGAACCCTTTCCTATACAATGCGGGAAATTGCCCGACGCTTTTTACTTCCACCGTCCCGAATTACCGGGATCTCCGCAAGCGGAGCGAGGCCTGTAATACACGCCGTGAGTCAATAACCCTTAGGTATTTTTTATTGTTAGTTCTTTTTTATACTAAAGCCGACGGAGCGGGTAAAATTATGATGGGCTTGACATAAAACTGGATTCGTTTAGAAGAAGCTTTATCTTTTTTATTTTATCTGTTGCCTGGATGCTGAATTCTCTATATTTATTTTTTTCCACAAAAAGATCATATGCAATGTTAAGTGCAGCAATTATCGCTATTGTGTCTTTAGGTTGATCTGGTAATTCCTCTCTCGTTTCTTCCATCATTCTATTTACATATTCAGCTAATTCAGCAGCTATTTCTTGATTTTCAACAAGTAGTGAATATTCCTTGTCAAATATTTTTACTTTCAGCTTCTTTTTTTCACTCATTTTATGTCTATTCCATCATCAAACATCATTTTAAGAACGCAAATGATAGTCAATTCTTGCTATCAATTCGCTTATTTTATTCTTTAGTGCTTCTCTTTCCTCCAATTTAATTGTTTCAGAACCAAATAGATTCCCTTCATTCAACAAAGTCTTGTTTACTTTTAATTCAATTTCCGAAATTTTCTTTTTCAGAATGTCGTTTTCTTTTTCAAGCTGAATGATTTTATTGTTCAAAGCCCTGTTTGCTTCCATTAGCTCCGAACCTTTTTGTATAAAGTAATAGATCTGCTTTTCAAGAGCATTTAGTTCATCAATAAACAGATCATATTTTGAACCTTCACCCAACTAATTGCCTCTAAGTTGTGCATTAAAATTCTTCTCGACAGATTCGATGATATTTCTAAAATCTTTTTCAATTTCATTCTCAGTTAAAGTTCTTTCTACATTGTAGAACTCTAATTGAAATGCTAATGATTTTTTCCCTTCACCTAAACTGTCACTTTGAAAGATATCAAATAACTTAATCTGATGCAACAAGTTAGAACTGGCTTGTTTAATAATTTCTATAACTTTATCAGACCTTACAGTCTTGTCTAAGATGAATGCCACATCTCTATAAACCTTAGGGAATTTTAATAATTCAGTAAAAACTTTTTCCGCCGGCTTAACTGTTTTTAGTTTATCAAGGTTTATAATGAATGCAAAAATATCCTGGTTAACATCAAAGAGTTTCAATAAAGTTTGATTTACTTTTCCACCAATACCTATAGTTACGTTCTGAATTGATAAACTAAAGCATAAATCAAAGTTACTATGGTTTGCCTCTTTAATTAAATAACCTGTTCCCGGAAGAACAGTACGAAGAATACTTTCAACCATCCCCTTCAAGTCGTAGAAATCATAAAGTTTATCTTTATCGAACCACTCTGTTTGAATAGAATATCCGGTCAGTCCGATTATAAGATTGTCTGTTTCGTCGAAATCTTCAAACGAAGAAATCTCCTTATCATTTTTTCTTTCAAAAGTTTTCCCAATTTCGAAGAACTTAAGATTTTTTTCGCTTACTTTAAGATTGTTTGATACAGATTGGAGCAAGCCCGGTAGCATGGAGGGTCTAAGATGCGACATCTCACTGCTCTGGGGATTTAACACTTTAATAGGATAACCGAACTTCTCAGCGATTTCAGCATTTAAAAGGGAGTTAGTAATTATCTCATAAAACCCAAGAGAATTCAATTTATTACGAACTCTATCATTAAAACTTGCCTGATCAATTTTTTCATCTAGCGTAACAGAGACATTATCAATATCCGGGATTTTATCATAACCATAAACACGTGCTACTTCTTCAATCAAATCGATTTCTCTTTCAACATCGTGTCTGAAACCGGGTATTCCCACAGATACCTTTTCAGAATCAACCTCCTCAATTGTAAATCCTAAATCTTTAAAAATACTTACAACTTCCTCCTTTTCAATTTTATAACCGAGTATTTTGTTTATCCGGTTAAATCGAGCACTTGTTTTTCTTATAGCAAATGGTGAAGGATAAGCATCAATTTCACCACTAAGAATTTCACCACCGGCAGTCTCTTTAATCAATTGAGCAGCACGTTGAGCAGCCCATAAAGTAATGTTATAATCCGTTCCTCTTTCAAACCTGAAAGAAGCGTCTGTAGATAAACCTAATCTTTTAGCAGTTTTTCTAATTGAAGAAGGATTAAAAAATGCGCTTTCGATCAGAATATTTTTTGTTTTTTCTGTTACTTCAGAATTTTCGCCACCCATAACACCGGCAACAGCAACATTTTTAGCTGCGTCGCAAATCATTAAATCACTTGCCGCTAAGACTCTCTCTTTTGAATCGAGAGTAAAAAATTTTTCACCCTCATTTGCACATTTAACTACAATTTTATTTCCGGCAAGGTTATCAAGATCGAATGCATGAAGCGGTTGACCAACTTCGTAAAGAACAAAATTAGTAACGTCAACAACATTGTTAATTGGTCGCAGACCAATACTTTTCAATTTCTTTTTCAACCATTCAGGTGATTCTTTTATTGTTACACCTGTTACGACTTTGCCAACATAACGGGGACATTTTTCGGAGTCAACAATTTCAACTTTTGCAACATCCGAAGATTTTTTGGCGGAAACATTCAATTCAATTTTAGGATAATGGAATTCCCTTTTGAAGATAGCAGCAAAATCTCTTGCAAATCCTATATGACTTAAAGCATCGGCGCGGTTTGGAGTAATAGCAACATCAATAACAATGTCGTTCATACCCAGAGCATTGGCAAGACTTGTTCCCTCTTTTAAGTTTGGATTAAGCACTAATATGCCTTCATGATTTTCTCCAATACCAAGTTCTTTTTCTGAACAGATCATTCCGAATGAAAATTCACCACGGATTTTAACCTTCTCAAGTTTTAATCCATTATAAGGAATTATAGCGCCGACTTTTGCAAATGCAACTTTTTGTCCCGCAGCAACATTAGGAGCACCGCATACAACATTAAAATCTTCTTTACCATCATTTACAATACATAGTGATAGTTTATCTGCATTTGGATGTTTCTTTGCTTCTTTTACAAGTCCAACAAACATTTTTTCGAAAGCTTTTCCCTGGTCTATTACTTCTTCAACTTCGAGACCGGCTTTAGAAATTTTATCCACAATAGAATCTATTGAAATGCCACTTATATCTACGTAATCACTTAACCAATTTAGAGAGATTTTCATAATGTACCTTTAAAATTGCCTTAAGAAACGAATGTCGCTGTCAAACAAAATTCTGATATCGTCAATGCCATATTTTCTCATGGCAGGTCTTTCAATACCCATCCCGAATGCATAACCAATATATTTTTCTGGGTCGATACCGACATTAATCAAAACATTTGGATCGACCATACCGCAGCCAAGTATTTCGAGCCATCTACCTTCCTTACCTTTCGGCTGCCACCATATATCCATTTCGGCGCTCGGTTCAGTAAACGGAAAGAAACTTGCTCTGAACCGATATACAACATCCTGACCAAAAAATTGTTTTACAAATGCAACCAGAGTTCCCTTCAATTCTGCAAATGTAATATCTGTATCAACCACCAATCCTTCTATCTGATGAAACAGACAATAACTTTTAGCGCTAATTGCTTCATTCCTGAATACTTTACCGGGCATAAGAGCACGAATCGGCGGCTTCTTTTGTTCCATTAATCTAACTTGAACAGGTGAAGTATGTGTCCTTAATAAAAAATTCTTGTTGATGAAAAAAGTATCCTGCATATCACGAGCCGGATGATCATCAGGAAAATTAAGTGCACCGAAGTTATTATAATCCGATTCCAATTCCGGGCCTTCGTAAACCGAGAAGCCAAGATCTTTAAATATCTCCTTTATTTCATCAATAGTCTGCGTGATTAAATGTTTGCTGCCTATTTGATATTGACGTCCTGGCAATGAAATATCTAATTCCAAATCATTAGATGATTTACTTAACGAATCAAATCTTTCTTTAATGGAATCAAATTGATTCTGCGTAAAAATTTTTAATTCGTTAAGAGCCAGACCGACATTTTTCTTTTCGTCCTTAGAAACATTTTTAAAATCATCAAACAGTTGAGGGACAATTCCTTTACGGCTCAAATATTTCAATCTCAGTTCTTCGAGGGACTTAAGGTCGTTTACTTTTGAAAGGTCTTCTTCGAAAAGTTTTCGGGTTTCGGAAATTTTTGATAACATATTATATCCCGAGAATTTAAAAAATACCCTCTTGCATTTTGTTGATTAAGAAATACAAGAGGGATGTTATTAATTCATTGCAAATTTAACAATATCAGTAAAAGCTTGCGGATTTTCGACAGCAAGGTTTGCAAGCAGTTTACGATTTATAAGAACTCCTTTATCGTCCAGTGCATGGATTAACTTAGAATAATTAATACCGTGTTCTCTGGCAGCAGCATTAATTCTAATTATCCAGAGTGAGCGGTAGTTTCTTTTCTTAAGCTTACGATCTCTGTAAGCATGTACAAGGCCTTTTTCAACATGATGTTTAGCGACAGTAAGAACTTTACTGCGGGCACCCCAGTAGCCTTTGGCTTTTTTTAGTAACTTCTTGCGTCTTGCTTTGGACGCAACATGATTGACTGAGCGTGGCATATTTTACTTTTCTCCATTTATTGTAGCATTCTATTTACTCTCTTCTCATCAGCTTTTGAAACAAGAACGGATTTTCTTAATCCTCTTTTTCTTTTTGTTGATTTAGAAGTGAGAATATGTGATTTAAAAGCTTTGTTACGTTTGATTTTACCAGAACCAGTTTTTCTGAATGTTTTACTGGCACCGCGATTACTTTTCATTTTTGGCATTATAACACCTATCTATTTTTTCTTTTTACCTTTAATTGGCGCAAGAATGGCTTGCATTGCTCTACCTTCAAATTTAGGTTCCTGTTCAACCTTTGCAACATCATCCAATCGTTCAATAAACTTCTTCAACAACGCCTCACCTAATTCTGTATATGCTAATTCCCTACCTTTAAATATAACCGATACTTTTACTTTATTTCCTTCTTCAATAAAATTAACAGCATGTCTTGCTTTGAAATCGAAATCGTGTGTGTCAGTATTAGGATGAAGTCGTATTTCTTTTAATACACTTACCTGCTGTTTTTTCTTTTGAAGTTTTTCTCTCTTTTGTTGTTCGTATGCAAACTTACCAAAGTCAATTATTTTACAAACCGGAGGTGTTGCCTGAGGGGCAATTTCGACTAAATCCATACCAGCTTCTTCCGCTTTTTTTAGAGCATCTTTAATCGAAACAATTCCTAATTGTTCTCCGTTTGCATCGATGAGTCTAACTTCAGGAATTCGGATTTCCTGGTTAACTCGAAATTTAACTTGAGTAATAAATAACCTCCTTAGTTATGATTAATTCTATTGTTTATTTCTTGTACAATCTGATTCTTAAACTCAGTTAATCCTATACTTCCTTTATCACCAATTTTATGCTGTCTTAGAGAAACTGTTCCGGATTCTTTTTCCTTTTCTCCAACAATTAACATGTAAGGAACTTTTTGAGTTTCCCAATTGCGTATTTTATACCCGATCTTTTCATTCCTTTCATCAAGTTCAACACTAACACCTTCAGACTTAAGTTCAGTAAATACTTTTCTTGCATAATCAAAATGATTTTGTGAAACAGGGACAACAGCAACCTGAACCGGAGCTAACCAGGTTGGGAATGCACCGCCATAATGCTCTATTAAGATTCCCATGAATCGTTCAATGGACCCTAATAAAGCTCTATGAACCATGTAAGGTTGGTGTTCTTTTCCATCCTCGCCAATATACTTCATTTCGAATCTCTGAGGAAGATTGAAATCAAACTGAATTGTACTTAGCTGCCATTCACGTCCCAATGCATCTTTAATTTTAATATCGATTTTAGGA
>JBBIHP010000076.1:282-14858 GCA_037446915.1 Ignavibacteria bacterium | reverse complement strand
AGGAGAATGAATATGAGTGAACAAGGCAAGTGCCCCGTAACAGGAAGAACCTCGGCTGGCAGAGGAACCTCGAATAAAGAATGGTGGCCCAATCAATTAAACCTAGGAATACTTCACCAACACGCTCCGGCTTCAAACCCGATGGGTTCGAAATTCAATTATACAAAAGAATTTAAAAAACTGAATCTATCTGAATTGAAAAAAGATTTGTACAAACTTATGACCGATTCTCAAGACTGGTGGCCGGCAGATTGGGGTCACTACGGCGGACTCTTTATTCGAATGGCATGGCATAGTGCCGGTACTTACCGCACCGCAGACGGACGAGGCGGAGGAGGAACTGGTAATCAACGATTCGCACCTGTAAATAGTTGGCCGGATAACGGTAACCTGGATAAAGCACGCCGACTGTTATGGCCAATAAAACAGAAATATGGCAATAAAATTTCATGGGCAGATTTGATGATATTAGCAGGTAACTGCGCATTAGAATCAATGGGCTTTAAAACATTCGGATTTGGTGGAGGACGCGAAGACATTTGGCAACCCGAAGAAGATATCTACTGGGGTGCAGAAAAAGAATGGCTGGCTACAAGTGACAAACCGAACAGCCGTTATTCAGGTGAACGTAATCTTGAAAATCCATTGGCAGCAGTGCAGATGGGATTGATCTATGTTAATCCTGAAGGTCCTGATGGAAATCCCGATCCAGTTGCATCCGGTAAAGATGTGCGCGAAACATTTGCAAGAATGGCAATGAACGATGAAGAAACCGTTGCGCTCGTTGCCGGTGGTCATACATTCGGTAAAGCTCATGGTGCCGGCGATCCAAAATTAGTTGGACCAGAACCCGAAGCAGCACCAATTGAAGAACAGGGACTTGGCTGGATTAATAAATTCGGAACGGGCAAAGGTGTTCATACAACAACAAGCGGTATCGAAGGTGCATGGAAACCGAATCCTACTAAATGGGATATGGGTTACTTCGATATGCTTTTCGGTTATGAATGGGAGTTGGTTAAAAGTCCAGCCGGTGCATGGCAATGGTTAGCTAAAGATGTAAAAGAAGAGCACATGATCCCCGACGCTCACGATCCATCCAAAAAGCACAGACCGATGATGACCACAGCAGATTTATCGTTACGATTCGATCCGATATACGAACCGATCTCCCGCAGATTCCACAAAGATCCTGAGGCTTTCGCAGACGCATTCGCACGAGCATGGTTTAAACTAACACACCGTGATATGGGACCTAAAGCACGTTACCTCGGTCCGGAAGTTCCAAAAGAAGATTTAATCTGGCAGGACCCAGTACCGGCAGTTAATCATCCATTGATTAATTCAAAAGACATAGAGAATCTCAAGAAAAAGATATTAGAATCTAAACTTACGATAGGTGAATTAGTTTCTACTGCATGGGCTTCTGCATCTACATTCCGCGGCTCGGATAAGCGCGGCGGGGCAAACGGTGCACGCATTCGTCTGGAACCGCAAAAAGATTGGGAAGCTAATGAACCAGCACTATTAGCAAGCGTATTGAAAGTTCTAGAAAAAATTCGACGTGATTTTAATAGTGCTCAAAAAACAAAAAAGAAAATCTCCTTGGCCGATCTTATTGTATTAGCTGGTAGTGCAGCAGTTGAAGCGGCAGCAAAAGCCTCCGGATACAATATTGAAGTACCTTTTACACCCGGAAGAACAGATGCATCTCAAGAAATGACTGATGTTGAATCATTCGCTGTGCTTGAACCATTAGCAGATGGTTTTCGCAATTATCAAAAAAAGAAATTCTCAATTTCATCAGAAGAATTATTGATCGATAAAGCACAACTCCTAACATTAAGTGCGCCCGAGATGACTGTTCTTGTAGGTGGATTACGCGTTCTTGGTGCTAATACAGGTAAATCAAAACATGGAGTTTTTACAGAGCACGTTGGAAAACTGACAAACGACTTCTTCACAAATCTGCTTGATATGAACACAGTCTGGAAACCAATGACAGAATCAGGAGATTTGTTTGAAGGACGCGATCGCGTGACAGGCAAAGTTAAATGGACAGGTACACGTGTGGATCTGGTGTTCGGTTCAAATTCTCAGCTACGTGCACTTGCAGAAGTATATGCTCAGGATGATTCTAAAAAGAAGTTTGTAAATGATTTTGTTGCCGCATGGAATAAAGTAATGAATCTTGACAGGTTTGACCTTGCATAACCAAAATTAACTATTTCTATTATTGGTAAAGACGGTTAAAAAAATGCCCCGAAAAATTCGGGGCATTTTTTGTTTTGTGGACTTTTCCGCTTCCAGCGGAGAGTCAGGGATTCGAACCCCGGATAGACTTGCGCCTATAACGGTTTTCAAGACCGCCGCATTCAACCACTCTGCCAACTCTCCATTACTTTTTTAATTATTGCGCTATAACGGTTTTTCCCGTAGGGATTTCGCTTCGCTCAACAAGACCGCCGCATTTCCAGTATGACTGGAACTTGCTTTGCGGGTTCTCGCTTTTCTAAAATAACCACGGAGTTTATCCAGCACCGGGACCGACTCTCATTGAATAAATCTTTCAAAAAGCGGTTACAACTATACAAAAAAAACTCAAAATTCTCCATTTACATATTCAATTTTTTCTGCATTCTATAATCACAAATAAATATATTTGACATTAATAATACATTCCTTGAGGCACATATGAAAAAAACAACTCTTTTCCTACTTTCACTCATTATTTTGAATAATTGTTCAACGCCAGAAAAGACAAAATTAACCGATGTCCCTTCCTGGGCAAAGGAAGCTGTGTGGTATCAAATATTTCCTGAACGATTTGCAAATGGTGATTTAAATAATGACCCAATGCCGGTTGATATGGTGGGTGCATGGCCTTATTTCACTCCGGATGGCTGGCAGATTCATCCATGGAATTCCGATTGGTATAAACTCCAACCGTGGGAGGCTAAACAAAACAAAAACTTTTACGACATCGTAAATATCCGTCGTTACGGTGGTGACATTCAGGGTATAATTGATAAGCTTGACTACCTTAAAGAACTTGGGATCACCGCCATTTATTTAAATCCAATTTTTGAATCTCCTTCACTCCACAAATATGATGCAAGCTTTTATCATCATATCGATAATAACTTTGGACCCGATCCAGATGTTGACAGAGAAATCTGGTCGAAAGAAAATTATGCAGACCCTTCTACATGGCAATGGACTTCTGCAGATAAATTATTTCTTAAACTGATTGAGGAGGTCCATAAAAGAGGAATGAAAATAATAATTGACGGAGTATTCAATCATACAGGAACACAGTTCTGGGCATTCAAAGATATTGTTAAGAATCAGCAGAATTCATTATATAAAGATTGGTTCATAATTAAAAATTGGGACAACACTAATACTACAGAATCAGAATTTGAATACGCCGGGTGGATGGGTGTAAGAGACTTACCAGAAATTAAAGAAGATGAAAACGGACTTGTAAAAGGTCCGCGTGAACACGTCCATGCTGTTGTTAAAAGATGGATGGATCCTAACGGAGATGGTGATCCTTCTGATGGAATAGATGGCTGGCGACTTGATGTTGCAGAAATGGTAAATCATAATTTCTGGAGAGATTTCAGGAAATGGGTTCGCGAAATAAATCCGGATGCTTACATAGTTGGAGAGGTCTGGTGGGAGGATTGGAACAACTACAAGATGTTTAATGCGGCTCCATGGCTTGGAGATCAGTTTGATGCCGTAATGAATTACCGATTTACAAGAGCCGTAAAGGATTTTGTTCTTGCAGACAAAGTTAAAATTTCTGCTGATGCCTTTGTAGATACAATTAATACAATGCTGGAAAATTACAAAGAGAATTTTTCTGTAATGATGAATCTCTTAGGAAGTCATGATACTGAACGGCTCGGTTCGCTTGCTGTTAATCCGGATGGTAGATACGATCATCAAGGCAATGCAAGAGATAACAAAAATTTTGATGTGAGAAAACCAAATGCAATTGAGTATAATAAAATTAAACTTGCGTACGGAATTCAGTTTACAATGCCCGGCGCTCCCCAGATTTATAATGGTGACGAAGCTGGAATGTGGGGCGGAGATGATCCTGACTGCCGTAAACCTAACGTTTGGCAAAATATAGAATACGAACCTGAATCAACTCACCCATTCAATAAACCTCGCCCGGTTGATGAAGTTAAGTTTGATCAATCAATGTTCGACTGGATTAAAAAACTTGCTTCCATCAGAGCTACAAACAAAGCACTTTCACTGGGTGATATTAAATTTGAAATTGTAGATAATGACAAGAACATCCTTGCTTTTAAGAGACAGTGGCAAAGTGAAGAGTTAATAATCCTTATTAATAGAAATGCCGGCGTTTACAAACTGGACTTGAAGAAAGTAAAGTTGATTTCTGATAAGAAGGAAATGAAGGACTTAGTTTCAGGAACCGTTATTAATCAAGTTAATTCTGATCTTGAATTACTTCCCTATCAATTAATAATTTTAAAGTAATTTGGATGAGTATAAAAAAAGGCTGCCATGAGGCAGCCTTTTTTAATTACTATAACAACTAATTCTTATTAACAGTATAAGTTAACTTAACAGGATCGAAACGGATTGTGTAATTACCAGCAGTAGCTAATGCAATATTAGCACCACCAGCAGATAAAGTACCGCCCGAACCACCATAATTCAGATCCCATCCATCATTTGCTCTGAACTTAAATTCACCGGCATTAAAATCAGCGATAATTTCCCACATCTTACGTTGACCGTTATAGAACATATCAACATCACGCGACCAATCGTATGGCGGAACAGCAGAACCGATTACTCCCCAATCATCTGTCTTATTCAATGCAATTGTCTTAGCACTTAAATTAACTGTAATTGAATAGACTCCGGATGTTACAACGTAATTGGGACCATTCTGAACCATATCGCCGGTATAGTTATTACCGGATTTTACTAAAGTGCCGCCAAAGTTAATATCCCAGTTTGGCTGTGTTGCAAGTTTGAATTCAGAATTTGCATTCGATCCATCCTTAATTCGAATAATACCCTGGTAAATGTTATTACTGAAATCGTATGAATATAATCTTCCATTTGAAGCACCAGGTGACCATCCTTGATAACCGCCGGGGACATAAATCATTGGATAATTAATTACCGCATCATACGGAGTTAAGCTTCTCGATTTAACATCGGAATAAACAGTTGGAACATTAGCGGCAACTGAAGCACCAACTCTATAATAGACTGTTACTGCTGTTCCGATTGAATAATTCCAGGACAATAGCAAAGCATTAACATCGCCAATTTTTGCGGTTCCTTTTAATTCTCCTGTTTTAAAAAGTGTGGCAACATTACTTGAAAAATCACTTTTAGGAGACATTTCTAATGCATAGGTAGTAGCCGATGCAAATCCAAAATCTGCAGCCCCCCACGAGAACTTCAAGCTGCTATCGGCATTAGCAATCGTAAATGAAACCCCGAGAGTTAAATCAGCAATGGTTGGCTTAGAAGGACTTGAACTCATCATCACTTCATCTATCTCGCTTTCACAAGCGGAAAACAGAAGCGCAAAGATTGCTATAAATAAAGTTAATTTAGTTTTTTTCATTTTTTATTTTCCTCACTCTATAATACTTATCATTTTTAATAACCCGGGTTTTGAACCAGATTAGGATTAGCGTTCAAATCATTTACTGGAATTGGATATAAGTCTCTAAAAGCAGAAGTCTGAATTCCATTTTTTACTTTCCCTTTCCATTCCCAAACGTAAGTTCCGTTTGTAAATTGGCCAAAACGAACAAGGTCTGTTCTTCTATGACCTTCCCAATATAATTCTCTTGCTCTTTCATCAAGAATAAAAGGAAGGGTTAGATCAGACTGTTGAATATTACCGGATGCATTACCGTAACCACGCTGTCTTAAAGAATTAATATAGGTTACAGCTGTTGCAATACTTCCACCGGAACCGCCTCTTAATACTGCTTCGGCATACATTAAATATGCATCACCTAATCTGAATAATGGAAAATCTGAACTTACGAATGTTGGGTGAGCATTTGGAGCTGCTGCTCCTGTAGAAGTAACATTTCTGAACTTAGTAACACCAATTCCATGAGTAAAGGTACCAACATTTGTAATTTCCCATTGCCAGCTTGATTTATCGAAGAAAAACATTCCTCTTTTATCCGGACCCTGGAATTGAGTTGTATTATTGAAATCGCTTTCCTTCACATTGAACTTAGCAACAAAATCTTTAATTGTTCTAATACCGCCCCAGCCGCCGTCAATTCCGAATAATGGCATACCGCCTCCATTTGATGCATGTAACAGGAAGGTCATTCCGCCATACTGCTGGGTATTTTGTCCATCGAATGCAATTGGAAAAATAATTTCAGGACTAAGATTATTATCTGCCGAGAATAATCTTACGTAACTGTTGTCCAATGTATATCCACCGCCAATTACTTTATTAATGTAAGTTAAGGCATCTGTATATCTTTCTGTACCGGTATAAACTTTTGCATTCAAATATAATTTTGAAAGTAAGAACCAGGCTGCACCTCTGTCTGCTCTCGCATATTCATTCTGTTTTGGTGCAACAAGTTCATTTTCAATTTCTTTAAGTTCCTTTTCAATGTAATTAAATAGTTCGGAACGAGTTATTCTTTTAGGGAAGAATGCACCTGGTTTATCAGCTTCTGTTACAAAAGGTGTATTACCATACATATCAATTGCATGCCAGTAAGAGAGTGCACGTAAGAAACGTGCTTCTGCTTTAAATACTTTTAAGTCAGTTAAAAATGCACCTGAAGCAGAACCAATTTTATCATCAGCATTTCTTATAAATTCGTTGCAGATTGTTATGGTATAGAATATTCTCGAATAGAGCGCTGTTAAAAACACATCATTAGGAGCCCAGGTTTGCCAGTGGAAATCTTTTATTGTTGCATCATCCCAGGCAATAATTGCTTCGTCGGTGGAAAGTTCTTGTAATCCCCAGTATTGACGAAGGTAGTTACCAAAGTTTTCATCAATTCCCTGGATATCCGGACTTCCACCGCCACCTCCGGTTTGACCGCTGATTGCATAACTTGCATATAATTTAGCAAGCGCTTTTTTATATGCTGCTTGATCCTTAAATACATTATTAAGAGTATTTACATTTGGATCTATCGGCTCAACATTTAAATCTTTAACACACGACGTAAAGATGAACGCTGAGATTAGTACTACCATGGTTAAAAAAGTTATTTTTTTCATTTTCATTTTCCTTCTCAAATATTAGTAATTAAGACTAATTGACAACATAAAGGTACGTGGTCGTGGATAAATATTATTATCTATTCCATTATCAACTTCAGGATCTAGTCCGGTATATTTTGTAATTGTAAATACATTCTGTACAGACAGCCCAATACGTCCGCTTGTATTATTACCGAATAGTGATGTGAAATTGTAACCAAGGCTGATGTAATCTAACTTAAAGTAAGATGCATTTTCAAGGTAAAAACTTGACCAATATTGTGCTGTCATAAAATCAGTCTTTCTTACGTCGGTTAAAATATTAGATAGGAATCCACTTTGATTGTAAACCTGTTGATATAATGCTCTGTTGGATGCATTATTATTATAAACATAATTACCCAAACTAATTCTACCAGAGAAGCTAAGATCAAATTCCTTGTAATTTACTTTTGATGAAACTCCTATCAGATAATCCGGGTCCGGTGATTCGAAATAATATTTATTTAATTCATTACCGGCTACGTTTCCACCCTTACCGCTTTTATCAACATATAGTCCTTCAATCGGTTTTCCGTTTGATCCATAAACCTGGTTGAATAAGAAGAATATTCTTGCCGGCATTCCAACAATAAATTTTTGAACATTGTTACCAACACCACCTGAAATTCCACCTGTATTTACACCGGTATATGCAGGATCATCGGCCAATGTTAATTTTGTTATTTTATTTTCATTGTAGGTTAAGTTAACTCCAAACTCCCATGAATAATCCGATTCTAAAATAGGAGTTACATTTAATCCAACTTCAAAACCTTTGTTTTCCATTGAACCTACGTTGGTTAATAAGAAGTTAGAGAAGTTACTTCCAACCGGTATCGGAATATTGTTTAACAAATCATCCGAAGTGTTCTTGTAAATATCGAAAGTACCGGAAATTCTTTTGTTAAGAATTGTAAAATCTAATCCGGCATTTATAGATGTTACAGTTTCCCATTTCAAATTTGCATCGTATGCATCCGGACGTAAAGTTGGATAAAAAGTATTACCAAATTGGTAATAAGCTCCGGATGTGCTACCTGTATAAGTCGGAATGTATGGATAATAATTACTGCCCACATCCTGCTGACCGGCTTTACCCCAGCTTACACGAAGTTTAAGTTCATTAAGAAAATCTGATTTACCGATTATCGGTTCTTCAGTTAATTTCCAGGCAAATGCAACTGCCGGGAATAAGCCCCATCTGTTATCCTCTGAGAATCTTGATGAACCATCCTCTCTTACTGTAACTGTTAAAAGATATCTGTCCAGTAATGTATAGTTCATTCTTCCAAAGAAAGAGATCAGGAAATATTCATTTTTATATGGTGTGATTTTGGGGCTTTGAAATATCCAGGAAGTATTAGAATTCATACCTTCATTATAAAAATGCTGGTATGAGTAACCACCTGTAAGATCAAATTTGTTTACTCCCCAATCTAATTTGTAATTCAAATAGAAGTCTAATAAACTATTAGTTTTTGTTTGACTGTATGCAATAAGCTGTCTTTCTGGTTCTCTATATGACCATGATGCCAATGTATTTGTTCTATCTCTACCATCTGTATTATAGTAATCATAACCAATATTTAATGTTGCCTTCAAATCCGGGATAAAAGGAATTTTATAATCTAACTTTGCACCCAATAAATATCT
Organism: Ignavibacteria bacterium; assembly: GCA_037446915.1. Lineage (GTDB taxonomy): Bacteria > Bacteroidota > Ignavibacteria > Ignavibacteriales > Melioribacteraceae > DSXH01. The sequence continues at coordinate 5,897 of JBBIHP010000076.1, read as the reverse complement.
TTGTGCTTCAGAAATGTTTTCGCGGAATTGTAAACGGGCAACCGGGTTATGTGTAGCAATATTGTTTGGTGTGCCGTTAAGTTTATCATTAGCGCTTATTTCTGTCCATGCTGTATAACCACCAAATCTTGTATTACCGTTTTTAATAGGTTGTGTCGGGTCAAATTCAACTGCAGATCCAATTGCATCGTTGTTGGAGAAATTGTTGTTGATTAATGATGCGGATGCAGATACATCTAAGGTTAGGTCTCCATTCAATAATGATGGTGTCATTGCAAAGGATAAATTCTTTCTATCGATTGAATTATATTTTAGAATTCCACCTTGATATAAATAACCTAACGATAAACGATAAGGAACAGATGCAATAGCATGGCTGAAGGTTAAATTATGCTCTGTTGTTGGCGCTGTCTGATAAATTTCTTTCTGCCAGTCTGTATTTGCATTACCCAATCTGGTTAATGCTGCATTTGTTAAGCTGTAATTCTTTACTCGGTCAGCAATCAAAGCTCTAAATTCATCTCCACTAAAGACAGAAAGCATTTTAGCCGGTGTTGCAAGTGAAATGTTTCCGCTATAGTTAATTAATAATTTAGGTGCAGCAAGATCTTTTTCCAACAACATTCCTCTCTTTGTTTTTACGATTATAACACCGTTGGAAGCTCTCGATCCGTAAATAGCTGTAGCAGATGCATCTTTCAAAATTGTAATTGATTCAATATCATTGGGATTGAGTGATGTAAGTGGATTTGCCATACCCGATATGCCGGCACTCTCCAATGGAATATTGTCTACTACAATTAACGGGTCATTATTACCCTGAATAGAAGAACCACCACGAATACGAATTTTAGTACCTGCACCGGCCGCTCCGCCCAATGTGTTTGCAACAACACCGGGGGCTTTACCTATCAATAACTCCTGTGGTGATGTTATTGTTCCTTTACTAAAATCTTTAGCAGATATTGCAGTAACTGATCCTGTTGCATCGGCTTTTTTAACTTCGCCGTAACCTATTCCAACTACAAGAACATCTCTTAGTTGTGTTACATCAACCTTAAGCGAAATGTTAAGATAGGTTTGATTTGATATTTGAATTTCCTCTCGTAAATAACCTACATAGGAAATTACCAATACAGCGCCGGGTTTTACTTTCAATCTAAATTCGCCGTTAACATCGGTGGCTGTTCCATTTGTTGTTCCTTTTTCCAAAACATTCGCACCGATTAATTCGGTTTTATCATCAGCACTTATTACTTTACCACGAATTTCCAGCTCTTGTGCAAAAACTAATGAGCCGGCTTGCATCATTAAAAAGAACAAGACAAATAAGATGCTTTTTGCAATTTTAAATGAGTCTTGTCTAATAATCTTCGTGGATAATATGCGATTGCTGCTAAACGTTAAACCTATTGGGTCTATTATTTTACTACAATAATTAACCAGTAGGTTCACATGGTTGGGTTTTGTCATATTTTTCCTCGTTTATTATAAGTGGTTAAATCAGTTAATTTAACAAACATTTCTTTGATACCAGTAACGTATTTTGTATCAGATGATTTACCGGTTTCACAATTTCAGGATTAATTGAATTGATATTATTATTAAAAGTTGATCGTCCTGGAAATTTATTTATACTGTCAGATAAATTTAATCCATCCAGGAAATTAAGATTTCTCAAGAATCGAGTTGTGGCATATAAAACAAAATTATAAATAGTAATTAAATAATATGATTTATAAGTGAAAAACATATTAGGTAGCGCTAACTTTGAAGATTTTAACAAGTGGTTGATTATAATTGTGGTGAGAAAAACTGAAACTAATACAGTATAAAACTGTTTTGTCATATACAAATTTTCAAAAACTTCAATGGAGGATTACTATTGGCTAGCCACCCGTCCATAGAATTAATTAATCAATTGGAACTTCTTAAGAGCGACTGAAATTTACAAAAACATATATCAAAAAATCAAATTATTTAATAGAATTATCTAACGGAAAAGATTATCAAAAAATTTTGAAAAACACACATTTTAATTATTATTTACGTTGTCAAATCCAGAATTTATTTGTAAGGGTATTTCATTAATTTTTGCTCTAATATTAATAATCTGTTTGCCTAATTCTATAATTATTTATCGGGTACTATATGAGTCCTAAGCAGGTTACATTAAATGATATTGCAAAAAAATTAGGCGTTTCTATAATCACGGTATCAAAAGCTTTAAGAGGTCATCCAGATATTTCTGCTGCTACTGCAACATTAATTAAAAAAACTGCAGATGATTTAGGTTACTTACCGAATTTTATGGCACGTAACCTTGCATCCAGAAAGTCAAAATCAATTGGTGTTGTACTTCCCCAAATTGCTCATCATTTCTTCAGCACTCTTATGGATTATATTTATGATTATGCAACTCTGCATAACTACCAGGTTTTTCTTACTGTATCCCAGGAAAATGCAGAGATGCAGAAGAAACAGATTCAAACACTTTTATCGATGAGAGTTGATGGTTTAATAGTATCTATTTCTCAAGATACCTCCGGTTTCGAAATTTTTGAGAGCGCGTTGAAACAACAGATCCCGATTGTCTTTATGGACCGGATACCCGATATATCAAATTGTAATACTGTTACCGTTGATGATAAAGGAGGTGCATATAGAGCTACCGAACATGCTATTAAACTTGGCTACCGTAAAATTGCTCAGTTTGCCGGTTACTCAAATATTAACATTGGAAGAGAAAGAATTAGCGGATTTAAACAAGCTTTAACTGATAATGGAATTGTGGTTAACAACGATTGGATAATTGAAGGTGATTATGAAGAAAAACATGGTTACGATTCTTTTATGAAATTGTACAAAGAAAATAATATGCCCGATTTAATTCTTGCAGTTACTTTCCCGGTTGCAATTGGTATTTATACTGCTGCAAAGGAAGTTGGTATGAAAATACCTGATGATATCGACATAATCTGTTTCGGTAATTCACCGGTTCAGGAATTTTTATCTCCCCCGCTTAGTTGTATTAATCAACCAACTGACCGGCTTGCAAAAAAATCTGTTGATCTTTTACTTGATAATATTGATAACTCCGAAAAATTTAATTATCAACAAATAGTTGTTGATACAGAGTTAATTTTGCGTGGCACTTGTATCAAATACAATAAAACCTGATTTCTTCATAAACTAATATTCCAGAATACAAACAATGACCCTAAAGGAAAAAGCTCAATCACAAATTATTTCTCTTAAAGATTCTATTCATAAATCAGGTTTTAATACTGACAGGATAGTTACAAGAGACTACAACCATGAATTTAATGCAATTGATGGAAAGCAACGAGTTAAAGTTCAGATTTTTTTTGGCAAAAAAGGGATTAAAAAAATTCTTCAGGGGGATATTAACTCAACCTTATACAAAACAATTAGTAACCTAACAAGTGAACAGCAATCGCTGGATTTAATTGATACAGATATAACAGAACCCGATGAATATATCGGTTCCGATGAGGTTGGCAAAGGCGATTTCTTTGGACCTCTTGTTGTTGCTGCCGTTTTTGTTAATTACAATTCTAAACTATCTTTAACTAAAATTGGAATCCGCGATAGCAAAGACATTTCAGATCCGCAAATAAAATTATTTGCAAAAGAAATTAAGTCCGTCATTAAAAATGATTTCGAAATTGTTAAAATTAATCCCGATAAGTATAACGAGTTATATGATAAATTTAAGAACCTTAACAAATTATTAGATTGGGCACACTCTAAAGCAATAGAAAATTTGATCGATAATAGAGAGTGTAAATATGTAATTACAGATAAATTCGGTAAAAAAGATCTTAACCTGGTTTCGAAATATCCAGATATAAATTTTGTAGCAGAAACTAAGGCGGAAAAATATATTGGCGTTGCTGCTGCTTCAATTCTTGCAAGGGCTTCCTTTCTGGAATGGTTCGATTCTCAACTAAAGAAAGGTTTTAAATTACCTAAGGGAGCTTCTGAACAGGTTGAAGATTATGCAAAAACATTAATTAAAAAAATTGATAGTGATGAACTGAAAACAATTGCTAAGCTTCACTTTAAAACTTATTCTAAAATAAAAAGCAACTGATTTCAAATAGAAATTAATTATAATAAAAGAGGATAAATAAAGTGTCACAATCTAAAATTAAGAGAATAGGAATTCTAACTGGTGGCGGTGATTGTCCCGGCTTAAATGCAGTAATTAGAGGTGTTGCAAAACCGGCTCATGATCTCGGACTTAGTGTGCTTGGTATACTTGACGGGTTTGAAGGTCTTGTAGAAGGCAAAGCGATCGAATTGTACAACCGGGATGTATCGGGAATTCTTGCAAAAGGTGGAACAATTTTAGGGTCATCCAATAAAGGAGATCCGTTTCACTGGCCCGAGGAAGTAAATGGCAAAATTAAAATAATGGATCGGTCTAAAGATGCACTTAAAAATTATCAGGCATGGGATCTTGATGCTCTCGTTGCAATTGGCGGCGATGGTACAATGCATATTGCAAGCTATCTAAGTGATATGGGAATGAATATCGTCGGTGTTCCAAAAACAATTGATAACGATCTTGAAGCAACAGATCAAACATTCGGGCACGATTCCGCAGTTTATGTTGTGGCAGAAGCCTTAGACCGGCTTCATACAACTGCATCGGCACATCATCGAATTATGGTTTGCGAAGTAATGGGAAGATATGCCGGATGGATCGCTTTAAATGGTGGATTAGCCGGTGGTGCAGATGTTATTCTTATTCCAGAAATTCCATTTGAGTGGGATGTAATTTATGACCGCGTTCTTCATAGAAATATGAAAGGTAAAAGATTCAGTATTGTATGCGTTGCAGAAGGTGCAAAACCTAAAAACGGGGGACTTGTAACAAAAGGGAAAGACATTAAAAGAACTGACCCTGTTCAGCTTGGTGGAATTGGAGAAGTAGTTGCAAAAAAAATTAGCGAAAATACTGGATTGGAGACGAGGTACACCGTACTTGGGCATTTGCAGCGTGGTGGCAGTCCTACTCCTTATGATAGAATTTTATCAACTAAGTTCGGAACCAATGCTATTCAATTAGTTATTAAAAGAAAATTCGGTAGGATGGTAGCATTAAAAGGTTCTGAAATTAAAAGTGTTCGAATAGTTGATGCTATTTCACACCAAAAATTGGTAAAACCGAATGATCAGGGTGTATTAGCCGCAAGTGCTGTTGGTGTAAGTTTCGGTACTGAAAAATTATAGTTCGGCTTGTTTGGATAAGAGAATATTACTATTTTTGTGCGCCAATTTTTCACTTGTATCTTTTAATTTGGCAATTGATTTTTGAAAAAAGGGGTCGTAGTTCAGTTGGTTAGAACGCCTGCCTGTCACGCAGGAGGTCGCGAGTTCGAGTCTCGTCGGCCCCGCTCTTAAAAAGCCGTAATTCAAAAAGAATTGCGGCTTTTTTGTTTTTAAATATTTGTTTCGAGTTTGTAGGGTTGCTAAAAGGGTTGCTGATTTTGTGATAAACGTAAAATATTCTATCATGCGAAGGTGGAATTTTTATGAGTGGCGAAGTTTTTGAATAAAACTATGACACATAAAAATTGTGCCTG